>JANXYE010000594.1 GCA_025350285.1 Chloroflexota bacterium | reverse complement strand
GCGCGGCCGTCACCGGCGACCCCGGGTGCGATTCAGAGTTTCGGGTCAGAGGCCGCGAGGGAGCCGGCCATTTCCTGCGGCCTCGGGCAGGGGTGGACGGTCTTCGTGGCCCCGACGACGGGCGGCGTCAGCGCGATCGGTCAGTGCCCGATGTTGGGGGAAGGAACTTTGCGTCAGACTGGTGCCGAGCATTGCGCAGAAGACCGTCACGACAGTGGCGCCTCGCGCCCGGCGTAAACCCTGGTCAGGGGGGCCCAGCGGTCATGTTGCAGTGGTGACACACCCTCGCCGGTGTGATCCCGGTTAGCAGTCTGCGCGTTCCCGAGGGCCCCTTGCGCGATGCTCGCCCACCTCGCTCATGGAGTACAGCCGTGCCCCGTCCTCCCTCTCCCTTCTCGTCCTTCATCCGCACGCCGCCGGTATTGACATCGGCGCCACCGAGCACTTCGTCGCCGTCTCCCCGGAGGTCGATGCCCAGCCGGTGCGCTCCTTCCCGGCCGTCTCCGCCCACTGCGCCAGGAGGCTGTCGTACTTGTCCACTCGCTCCGCCAGTTCGCCGCGCATCGTCGCCATTTTCTTCATCTTGTCGTCCAGCAGCGACATCTGCTGGAGCGTCATTCCGCGGACGACCCCGATCTTCGCGGCTTTCTCGCTCGCGTCAGCGTCGCGCCGCCATTCGCTCCTGGTCTGGAGGCGAAGATCCTCGGCGTCGAGCATCTCCCGGATCTCCGCCAGCGAGAACCCGAGCAGGTCCTTGAATTCCTTGATCCGCTCCAGCCGCTCAACGTCCTCCCGCGAGTAGAGGCGGAAACCGCCATCCATGCGTGACGGAGACTTCAGCAGACCCTTCTCTTCATAGTAGCGGAGCGTCCGCTGGGTGAGCCGCGTGCGATCGGCCGCTTCGCCGATCTGGAAATAGGTCTCTTCGGAGTTCACGGCTACGGGCATGCTGCCATGATGATGCCTCAACGTTAACGCGAACGTCAATGTTTCTGTCCCGAACATTGTCTCTGAGCAGCGACCGATCGAAGGTTCGAACCCTGATCCGCCGCGCTCCCCCGCGCCCGCGAGGTACGAAGTCGGGAGAGGTGGCCCGGGGGGTGAGGGCTAAAGCGTCGCGACCCGCTCCCTCAGCCCGGCGACCTTCGTGCGCGTTTCCGCCAGCGTCGCCTCCATGCCCGCTATGACGCTCGCCGGCGCCTTGGCCCGGAACGTTTCGTTCGCGAGCTGCTTCTCCAGCCGGCCCGCGTAGGCTTCAGCCTCAGAGAGCTCCTTTTCGAGCCCCGCGCGCTCCGCGGCGGCGTCTACGGCCGGCAAGGCGACCGCGATCTCGGTGTCGCCGATCCGCGCGAACGCGTATTCACCGGGCGCCAACGACGCGTCGGGCGCGGTCACTTCCGGGTCTACGCGCGATGTGAACGCCGTCGCGGCGGCCGTCTCGCGCAGCGCCTCCGCGAATTCGCCCGCACGCAGCGCTACCCGCGGCTTGATCCCCATATCCAGCTTCCTTTCCGCTCGGATGTTGCGGATCGCGCGGTTGACTTCCAGGACGTGCGTCATGGCCGCCTCCGCCCCCGCATCCTTCCAGTTCGCGCCGCTCTTTGGGAACCAGGCCGTGATCAGCATCTTCGGCAGGTCCGCGTCGAGATGTTGCCTCAGCGACTGCCACAGTTCCTCGGTTACGAACGGCATGAACGGATGAAGCATCCGCAGGCCGTGGTCCAGCACGTGGGCGAGCACCCGAAGCGGCCGTTCGTCGCCAGCGGTCAGCCGCGGCTTCACGAACTCGATGTACCAGTCGCACAGCTCGGACCGCAGAAATTCCTCGATCGCGCGGGCGCATTCGCCCAGCTGATAGCTCTTGAACAGCCCGTCTACGTCGAGCTCAAGCTGCTCCAGCCGGGATAGGATCCAGCGGTCTTCGAGCGCGTACTCGGCTCGGTCGTGCGGATTCGGTCGCTTCACTTCGCGCTCGCCGATCTTCATCAGCACGAAGCGCGCCGTGTTCCAGAGCTTATTCGCGAAATTGCGCGTCGCCACCAGCCGCTCGTCGCTGTACTTCTGGTCCGAACCCATCGTCGCGCCAGTCAGCAGCGCCAGCCGAAACGCGTCGGCACCGTACTGGTCGACCAGCTTCAAGGGGTCGACCACGTTCCCGCGCGACTTCGTCATCTTGTTGTTGTCGGCGTCGCGGATGAGGCCGTGGAAGAGCACCGTGCGGAATGGGACCTGCTCCTTGGGCCCCAGGTGGCGCATGTTGTAGCACGCGAACAGCACCATCCGCGCACACCAAAAGAACATGATGTCGTACCCCATCTGCATGTCGCTCGTGGGGTAGAAGTAGCGGAGGTCCTCGGTGTCCCCCGGCCAGCCCAGGTCGGACTGCGGCGCCAGGCCAGACGAAAACCAGGTATCGAGCACGTCCTCGTCCTGCCGCAGGTGAGCCCCCTTGCACTTCGGGCAGGCCTTCGGGTCATCGACCTGGCAGATTACGTTGTTGCAATCTCCGCAGTACCACACGGGGATCTGGTGGCCCCACCACAGCTGGCGGCTGATGCACCAGTCGCGCAGGCTATCCAGCCAGCGCAGATAGTCCTTCGCGAACCGCTCCGGCACGATCGTGATCCGCCCGTCGCGCACCACCGCCGCCGCTTCGCTCGCCAGCGAACGGCCATGCTCGTACTCCTTGTGCACGTCGATCCACCACTGCTCGCTCGGGATCGGCTGGACCGTCGTCCCACAGCGGCTGCAGTGGCCCACGCTGTGCGTGTAATCCTCCACGTGGTCCAGGAACCCTTCGTCCGCGAGGTCCTTGAGAACCGCCGCCCGCGCGTCCTCCCACGTCATGCCCGTGTAGGGCCCGGCTTCGTCGTTCATCGTCCCCTGGAGGTCGATCGCGATGATCGCCGGCAGGTCGTGGCGCAGGCCGATCTCCCAGTCGTTCGGGTCGTGTCCTGGTGTGACTTTCACCGCGCCGGTCCCGAACTCTGGCTTCACGGCGTCGTCGCCAACCACCGGGATTTCGCGCCCGATGATCGGCAGCAGGAGCATCCGGCCGATCCGCTCCTCGTAACGCTCATCCGCCGGGTTCACGGCCACGCCCGTATCCGCCACCATCGTCTCCGGTCGCGTCGTCGCCACCGTCACGGAGTCGGGCAGGGGCATACCTCCCTCGCCGAGGATGGGATAGCGGATGAAGTAGAGCTTCCCCGCCTCGTCGATGTAATCCACCTCAAGGTCACTGAGAGCCGTCTCGCAGCGCGGACACCAGTTGATCATGCGCAGCCCCTTATAAATGAGCCCATCGCGATAGAGGTTTACGAACGTTGTGCGCACCGCCTTCACCGGGCCGTCATCCAACGTGAACACGTCGCGAGACCAATCAGCGCTCGCCCCGAGCTTCGCGTGCTGCTCAGCGATGCGCCCACGGTACTTGCGCACCCACATCCACGTGCGCTCCACGAACGCCTCGCGCCCAATGTCGTGCCGGGTGAGGCCCTCCTTCGCCAACTCGCGTTCGATCACGTTCTGGGTAGCGATGCCCGCGTGGTCTTCGCCCGGCAGCCAGAGCGTCGGGTCGCCCTGCATCCGGTGCCAGCGCACGAGCGCGTCGGTTATCGCGTCCTCCAACCCATGGCCGAGGTGCAGTTCACCGGTCACGTTCGGGGGCGGCATGATGACCGTGTAGGGCGGCCGATCGAGGTCGATCCGGGGCGCGAAGTAGCCGCCCTTCATCCATTCCTCGTAGATGCGGCTCTCAACGCTCGCCGGTTCGTAGGCAGGCGGCAGTTGCGAGCGAACGGAAGCGTCGGGCATGGAAGATCCTCGGGACGGGTATCAAATCAGCGTAGCAAGCGCCAAACAGTACCGCGAACGTCCGGGAGCGCCTCGCTCATGTTCCCCCGGCCCGATCGCACACCCCCGTGGCCAGCATCCCAGATGCCCGTGGCGCCCATTCGAGCGATCGCTCTGCTCCAGGTCGCGTGCCGCGTGAGGCGACCGCTTCTGTGAGGTCGCGGTACTGCTGACCGCCGGCCCATGCGCCGCTCCCTCATCCCCTATACTCCCGTCCATGTTCAAGAGCGTCCTCGTCGCCAACCGGGGCGAAATCGCCGTCCGTATCTGCAAGACCCTGCGTAAGATGGGCATCCGCTCGGTCGTCGTTGCCTCGATCCCGGATCGCCGGAGCCTGGCCGTGCGCTCGGCTGACGCGTGGGTGCTGCTCGAAGGCTACAGCGCCGCCGAAAGCTACCTCGATATGGACGCCATCATAGCGGCGGCGAAGGCGGAGGGCTGCGACGCCCTCCACCCCGGCTACGGCTTCCTGAGCGAACGCGCCGACTTCGCCGAGCGTTGCGCGGCCGAGGGGATGACCTTCATCGGGCCGCCGCCGGGCGTGCTGCGGTCGCTCGGCGACAAGTCTTCGGCGCGGCGGATGGCGGTGGCCTCCGGGGTGCCGGTCGTCCCCGGCTGGGACGGCGCGGACGATGACGAGACCCTCTTGCGCGAGGCCGACGGCATCGGCTACCCGTTGATGGTGAAGGCCCGCGGCGGTGGCGGCGGCCGGGGCATGCGCGAAGTCCACGCCGTGGAAGATCTGCCCGAGGCTATCACCAGCGCCCGCCGAGAGGCGCAGTCCGCCTTCGGCGATCCGGGCCTCTTGCTCGAACGGCTGGTCACCGAAGCGCACCACGTCGAAGTTCAGGTCCTGGGCGACGCTCACGGCAACCTGATCCACCTGGGCGAACGCGACTGCTCGGTGCAGCGCCGCCGCCAGAAGCTCATCGAAGAGTCGCCGAGTCCGGTGGTCGATGACGAACTTCGAGGGCGGCTGACGACTGCGGCCCTGACCCTCGCCCGCAGCGCCGGGTACGTGAATGCTGGCACTGTCGAGTTCCTCGTTGGACCGCCCGGCTCGGAGGGCCGGCGGCCGTTTTACTTCCTCGAAGTGAACCCGAGGCTCCAGGTAGAGCACCCCGTCACGGAGATGGTGACGGGGCTCGATCTCGTCGAACTGCAGCTCCGCGTGGCGGCCGGGGAAGCGTTGCCGATGACCCAGGAGCAGGTGACGTTCACGGGTCATGCGATCGAGTTCCGGATCAACGCCGAAGACCCCTGGGACAACTTCAAGCCGAGCGTAGGACGAATCGACTACTCGTGGCTGGACGAACAACGGGTCGACTCGGTGGACGGCGAACAGCGAATTGACGCTGGCTATGAATCTGGTGACGCCATTCCTCGCGAGTACGATTCTCTCTTGGCCAAGGTGGTCTCAGCCGCGCCCGACCGCGCGTCGGCCATTGGCCTGGCGCGACGCTGGTGGGCCGACGACATCTGGGGGATTCGGACCAACCTCAGCCTCATCGCCCAGGCCTTGGAGTCCCCCGACTTCGCGAATGGGGACGCCGACATCAGTTGGCTCGAGGGCCGTCTCGACGGACTCCAGGCGTCGGCTATTACGCCCCCAACCAAATTGATGGCCGCGGCTGTTGCCTACGGGGCGATTCATGGAATCAGGTGGCAGGGGGCGGCCGCAAGCACAGTTTGGCTGGACGACGGACAGCGGGTCTCAGAGGCTTCGGTAGCGTGGACGGGACCGCGGACTGGATCCGTACGTGCGGGAGGCGCGACGGAAGTTTTTTCGGTGGTGATCGACGTCCGTCATCGCTCGGATCCGACCGTTTCAATGGACGGACGAAACTTTCGAACAGCCATATCGGTCGAACCCGTGGAGGTCGTGACCGTTTTCGGTGCGCCGGGCGGTGATCTCCGCGTCGTGCCGCCGCCGCCCCTCCCCCGACGCGCCCAGACCGCGACCGCCGGGGCCACCGCCATCACCTCGCCCCTGCCCGGCACCATCGTCGATGTCCGCGTAAGCGAGGGAGACACCGTCGAGGTCGGGCAGCTGCTCGCGCTCCTCGAGGCGATGAAGATGGAGCACCGCATTACCGCAACCTCCGCGGGCACCGTGAAGCGCATCGCCGTCAAGGCCCGCGACACGGTCCGCGATGGCGACCTGCTCATCGAAATCGGCTGATGGCCCGCCGCCCGTTCGCCACGACGCCGCGCGGCGGACGTGTGGGCCACGTGCGGAGAGCGTTCGGGGTCGCCGATGAGCACAGCCTCTTCTTCAATAACGCTGGTTGGCCCGGCGTTTCCGGCGGTCGAAGCGTCAGGACTTCTGGGCGTAGGTGCTCGCGCCGTACCAGTCGATCGTGACGACGGCCTCGTCCCCGATGACCCAGGCGTCGTGGCCGCTGGGGAGGGAGGTGACATCTCCCGGGCCGGCGACGAACTCGGTGCCGTCGTCCATTTTGATGCCCAGGCGGCCGCTCACGTGGTATTGGAAGTGCGGGGCTTCGCAGCTGGCGGTGCCGGCGAGCGGCTTCACATCGTTGGACCAGCGCCAGCCCGGTTCGAAGCGCAGGCGGCCAACGGCGCCCGAGCCGACATTGATGATCTCGGCCTTGCCGTGCGGGAACTCGCGGGTTTCGTCCGGACGGGTGAACGTCTTGTGGTCGGTGGTCTGCATGGGTGGGGTCTCCTCTGCGGTGGCTGAGTGGCGAACCCGGCGCGCCCTGCCGTGTTGCTTGTATATTTACCAACTAGTAGATTAATTGTCAACACCCACCGCGAGCCTTTTGTTACGATTGTGCGCATGCCCGGACGTCCCCACTCCGCCACCCACATTTCGCCCGCCGGCACCGCCGACGCGATCCTTGATGTCGCCGAACGTCTGGCCCAGACGCGGGGCTTCAACGGCTTCAGCTACGCGGATATCGCCACCGAGCTTGGGATCACGAAAGCCAGCCTGCACTACCACTTTCGAACGAAGGCCGACCTGGGCGCCAGGCTCATGGCGCGGTATTCAGCCGCTTTCAGCGTCGCCCTCAATGGCATTGCGGCCGCCCAGCCGCCCGGGCGGAAGCGGCTCGATCAATACGTCGAACTCTATTCCGGGGTCCTTCGGGGCGACCGTATGTGCCTCTGCGGGATGCTCGCGGCCGAGTACACAACCCTCCCCGAGCCGATGCGGCAGGAGATCCGGGGTTTCTTCGACCTAAACGAGGAGTGGCTTGCGCGCATGGCCGAAGAGGCGCGGGAGGCCGGCGAACTCGCCTTCGAGGGCCCCGCGCAGGCCGTTGGCCGCCTCATCCTCGGGTCCCTCGAGGGGGCCATGCTCGTCGCCCGGTCGTTTAGCGACGTGTCCCGGTTCGAGGCCACGGCCGCGAGGCTGCTCGACGAACTCATTCCAGCGCGCGTGCCCGGACAGGCAGGCACTCCCTAACGCAGCGGTTTCCACCATTCCTGCACCTGGGCGGGCAGGTTCTGGTGGTAGCGCTCCATCAGCGGCGTCGCTCCCGCCGGAAGGTCCTGCATGTTCGTGGGCGCCAGCGGAGATGCTGACTGGATAGGATCGACCCATTCCAGCGTGATCCCGGCCATCACTTCGCCGAGTTGCGCTCCCGCCACCTCGTGGTGGTCCGACGACTGGTGCACGAGGAAGCTATTGTGGTCGTCGAACGAAAGCAGCGTGTAGTAGAGGCCCTCCTCCGCGCCGCGCCAGTACTCGTAGCGCCGGACGTTCGTCTCGTGTTCGTTCGTGCCGGCGTAGAGGTTCGCGGCTATCTCTTCGAAGCGCTTTTCCATGCCGGGCTTGATGCGGATGTGGGCGAGTATCGTGGCCAGGGTCTGCCTCCGGTCGATGTTTCGGGCCACGGTAGGTGTCCACGGCGCGGGCCGCAAGGAGGCTGGCCAGTGTTTTGGCCGTCCGGCCAACGAATCGACGGGCCTTCCTTGCATACCGGATGGCGGATCATGCCACTCCGGGTAACATCGCGCCGCCCAAACACGCCCGTGCGATTTCTGCCATACTCCGCCCCACAGCATCCCACGTCGTATGATCGTCGAATTGGAGGTGTCCGTGGCCCTGGACCT
>JANXYE010000576.1 GCA_025350285.1 Chloroflexota bacterium | reverse complement strand
GGATAGCTGGTGGCACGACGAACTCCCCCTTCAGCCCGCCACCTGCGAGCCGGAGGTGATGGACAGCGAGGATCCGCTCTTCATCCTCTACACCTCCGGCTCCACCGGGAAGCCGAAGGGCGTGCTCCACACCCAGGCCGGCTACCTGCTCTACACGACCTTGACGTTCAAGTACGTCTTCGATTACCGCGAAGACGACATCTTCTGCTGCGCCGCCGACGTCGGCTGGATAACGGGCCACAGCTACATCTGCTACGGCCCGCTGAGCAACGGCGCGACCAGCGTGATCTTCGAGTCGATCCCCACCTACCCGGATGCGGGACGCTACTGGGACATGATCGACCGCCTCGGGATCACCATCTTCTACACCGCCCCCACGGCCATCCGCGCCATCGCCCGCGAAGGAGACGCCTTCGTGACGAAGTCGAGCCGCAAGTCGCTCCGCGTGCTCGGTTCGGTCGGCGAGCCCATCAACCCCGAGGCCTGGCGCTGGTACTACAACGTCGTTGGCGAAGGGCGCTGTAGCGTCGTCGATACCTACTGGCAGACGGAAACCGGCGGACACATGATCACGGGCCTCGCCGGCGCCACGCCGATGAAGCCGGGCTCGGGTTCGCTCCCGTTCTTCGGGGTGCGGCCATCGGTCGTGGACGAAGCGGGAAACGAGATCGCGGGCAACGGCGTCTCAGGCCGTCTCTGCATCGATGCAAGCTGGCCGGGCATGATGCGAACGATCTACGGCGACCACGACCGCTTCATCCAGATGTACCTCTCGGCTTACCCCGGCCGGTACTTCACGGGCGACGGCTGCCACCGCGACCAGGACGGCTACTACTGGATCACCGGGCGGGTGGACGACGTGGTGAACGTCGCCGGCCACCGGCTGGGCACGGCCGAGATCGAGGGGGCACTCGTGTTGCACGCCGCCGCCGCCGAAGCCGCCGTGGTCGGGTACCCCCACGACATCAAGGGCACCGGCATCTACGCGTTCGTGCTCCTGAACGCCGGCTACACGGGTTCTCCCGAGCTTGCGAAGTCGCTGCGAGATTCGGTGCGGCACGAGATTAGCGCGATTGCCACGCCGGACAAGCTCCAATTTGTCGATGGGCTACCCAAGACGCGGTCGGGCAAGATTATGCGCCGCATCCTCCGCAAGATCGCCGAAGGTGAGCCAGAGAACGTCGGCGACGTGACGACGCTCGCCGATCCGGCGGTCGTCGCCGCGATTATCGAGGGGGCGAAGACCGCGAACTGACGCCTAAGCCTTCGGCTGAAGGATGTCCCGCAGTCGCACGCGGAAGCCAGGGAGGACGTCCTCCCCTTCGAGGTACTCGTCCTCTTCCACGATCCTGCCCGTACGGTTGAGGCGGAAGACGTAGGCCCGGGGCCCCTTGGGGTAGATGGCCCAGATGAGAGGGATCCCCGCATCACGGTATTCGCCGAGCTTGCCTTCGATGGCCTCCGCCAGGTCGTCTGGTGCACAGACCTCGATCACCAGCTCAGGCACCGCGTTGATATGCATTTCTGGAATGCGATTATTTGGGAGTCGGCCGGTGGCTATGAACGCTCCATCAGGCTTCCGATACCTTCGAGGCTTTGCCGGCCAGATTTGGAAGCTCGTCCCGTGCGCCAGCGCGACTCCGGTTCGTCGTCGTCGTCGCGCGTACTTGTGCAGCTGTACGAAGAGTTGACTCGATACCCAAACCGATTGAGCGCCCGTCGGAATCTTGACCCACGTTCCATCGACGTACTCGTAGCCGTCCCGCTCGGGGAGGTCGGGCCAGGTCTCTACGGCCGCTGGTGCACTCGCCATGGTCGCTCTCCTTCGCGGCTGTTACTCCGCTGATTATAGCGGCTGGCCGGGCCGGAGACGCAGCGCTTTCGGCCCGATGGCTGGCGGCGTAGGCTTGCGCTATGGGAATGCCTTCTCGCGTTATCTACCTTCCGCCCGGCGTCACACCGCCGCCTTCGATGAGCCCCCAGGTCCAGCAAGTGGCGCCAAACGGCATCCCGTTCGACCGCGCGTTCTTCCAACAGTTCCTCCCCCAAGCGATCGCT
>JANXYE010000571.1 GCA_025350285.1 Chloroflexota bacterium | reverse complement strand
GTCCCCGGGAGTGAGGATTGGGGCGGGCTCAGGACTCGGCGGCCATTATCGGCACCGCGACCGACAGGGAGCGGCGCCCAAGCCCTGCCACATTGTCCCGGCGCACAGCGCGCTGGCTCGGCGGCCACTATCGGCACCGCGACCGACAGGGAGCGGCGCCCAAGCCCTGCCACATTGTCCCGGCGCACAGCGCGCTGGCTAGTTTTCGACGTATTTCGACGTGACCCACGCGGGGGTGTCCGCCGGGCCGTAGACGATCGCGGTGTAGCCGTTGGTCTCGGCTGTCGGGTCGCCCTGGATGTCGGCGCGGAGCTTGAGGAGCGTGCCATCGAAGACGCAGTCCACGATGCGCGCGTCAGCTTTCGGCTCGACGCGGATGTTGAGGCAGTCGCCTGTGTCGTGGACACGGACGAAGCGGCCGGTGGCCGAGGCGAGGAGCTTGTTGCGGCCGGGGGGCATGTCGATGAAGGGCCGTACCATCCAGAAGACCAACGGGGTGTTCGTGTCGATCCAGGCAGGCCAGCCGCCCCCGCTCCCGAGGCTGAACAAGTCCCCACGCAGCGGGACCACGTCGGCGTCGCTGGTCGAAACGTTCGCGAAGACCATGCTCAGATCGACGCCGCCAGCCGCACGAGCGACGCCCGTCACCTTCCGGCCGCTGAGTTCGAAGTCGTTCTGCTTGTTCAGGTCAGCGACGCCCGCGGGAGCGCGGAGAATGCGCAGATGCGACTCCCCGACAGCCAGCCAGTAGCCTTCGCGAGTGGGCTCGACCCAGCCCGCGACGAAGGGCAGCGGCGTATCGAGAATCGGCTCGCCGTCGAACCCGATGATGTAGTCGGCCATATTCTGCCAGCCCGCGATCGAAAACGGGCCAGTCCTAACGCGGACGGGAGATGAGAAGAAGGAGCGCTTTGGTAGCCTCAGGTAGACGGCATCGGCACTTGTGGCGGGAGTAACGCGGGCGAGGAGGACACCGCCCTCATCCACAAGGCTGCTGCTACCCGCGACCACCGGTTCCCATGCTCCGTCCAACGTACCGATGATCTCCCAGGTGACGCCGCCGTTCAGGCTCCGATAGATCGTCGTCTGCGCCCTGGCAGTGACTTTGTCAACGGCTCCGCAGTTTCCAACGCTGCAGACGCCGACCCCAATCTCCTGTCCCCCAGGACCGACGGCGATTCCCGTGATCTGAAGGCGATTTCCGTCTGCGTCCTTTGGAGCGGAGAACATCGTCTCCACTTCGTACGAACCGTCGTGGCGCCCCCAAACTCGGACGACCCCGTCGGGGCCTGAGTCGCACCGGGCGCAGCCCGTCTCGACGTAGAGGACCGTGTCCCGAGGCATGTCCTTGACTTCCGCCGACTTCGGGATGAGGACGGGCGGGAGACCCGCGGTGGCGGCCGACGTACCGGGCGTGCCGATCGTGCCCGGAGTGCCGATCGCCGTTGGCGCGGGGGCGGAAGGACTCACCCCGTCGGTTTCTCGCGTGGCGGCGAATAGAGCCAGCGAGCCCGCTGTCACGGCGAGGACCGCCAACGTCGCTACGAGCCCGAACAGCCAGCGGCGGCGCCTCGATGGGAGGGCGAGTTCCGGCGCGGTGGCGAAGTCGATGACCTGGTCCGGCTCGCCCGCGGCCCCGATGACCGGCTCGTCCGGGTCCGGCGCTTCGTCAGCGGTGAAGTCGATGACCTCGGAGCCGGGGCGCGCCCAACTCCACGTGGGGCTCGCGCTGGCGACCGCGGGCTCCGCTACGGGGACGCGGACGAGATCGCGGCGGTCCCGCAGCCCGAGCTTCTGCACGATGCGCCCGATCCGATCCTTCACCTCGCCCACGGGTATCCCCATCCGCACGCCGATCTCCGCGTCGAGTGTGCCTTCGCGCACGTAGTCAAGCACCCGCCGTTCGCCGGGGGTGAGGCCATCGGGATAGCTCGCGCCGTCTTCCGTCATCGAGTTAAGTAACGTCCACCGGCCGGCAAAGGTTCCGTAAGACATATCGAGTTCCGAGGGTCAAGCCTTTGTTCCGCCGAACGGCACTTCGGGACTGACGCTCAAGCCTGACGCATGCGCGGCAGGCGAGGCATGGTCACCGGCCTCGGACGGCGTAAGATTGGCTGCTGGGCGCGGAGGTGTCTACGTGGGCAGGTTCGACGGGCGAGTAGTAGTGATCACTGGCGCGGGGGCCGGCATCGGGCGCGATTCGGCGCTGGCGTTTGCACGCGAGGGCGCCGCCGTGGCGGTCCTCGAAGTGCGCGCGGTCCGCGCCGAGCAGACCGCCGAGCTCGTCCGCCAGGCGGGCGGGACGGCCGTCGCGTTCCCCTGTGACGTGCGCGACGGCGTGCAGGTGGAGCAGGCGATCGCAGCCGTGGCGGAGCGTTTCGGGCGCATCGACGTGCTCTTCAACAACGCGGGGACGACCCGCCCTGGTGACGTCGTCAGCGTCAGTATCGAAGACTGGGACATGGTGCTGGACGTGAACCTGCGGGGGACATTCCTCGTCTCGCGGGCCGTGCTGCCGCAGATGCTCGCCCTCGGCGGAGGCGCGGTGATCAACATGGGCTCGGTCGATGGGCTGGCGGGGGATGCGCGGATGGCCGCCTACAACGCCGCGAAGGCCGCGGTGGTGAACCTCACGCGCTCAATGGCGATCGACTTCGGGCCGCGGGGCGTCCGCGTCAACTGCATCTGCCCCGGTCTGGTGGGCACGCCGGCGGTGCTACGCATGTTCTCGGACGAGAGCCGCCAGAGGATGCAAGCGGTGACGCCGCTGGGCCGCATCGGCCGCCCCGGCGACATCGCCTCGCTGGCCGTCTTCCTCGCCAGCGATGACGCTGCCTACATCAACGGGACGACGGTGGTGGCGGACGGTGGCCTGATGGCGCGCACGGGAATGCCTATCTGACTGCCGGGCTCGCGTCCGCATGCGCTGGTTCACGCCTTTCCGCACCCGGGGACACAATGGGAGATTCGGGGGCGGCGCAGCGGCCAGCACGTTCGGTGGTCAGCGGTTCGCAGCGCACCCCGCCAGCGAGTTACCGCGATACCCGCCTTTCGCCGAAAGGCCGTTCGTGAATGGCGGTCTGGGTTGCAACCCGAGTACCACCCAGTGGAGCCACCTTCGGGTGGGCAGTACCAGTCGTGGGCACAGCCGGGAAGCTTTCGGATATGTACGGGCGGGCACCGTTCGTCCTCGCAGGAATCGTGGCCTTCGTGACGTCTCGCTTGCGCGTCGCCGCTTCGATCTCTGGCAGCGTCGCCTGCGGGTGCTGACGCCGCCAGGCTGCCCGCGACTCCGCCGCCGCTTCCAGGGCCGTTAGCCGTTGCTCCGCCATTCCATGGCGCGCCATCCAGGCTCGCCCTGCTCCCGCCGCTCACATCCTCACTTCAACATCCCCTCCCGCAGAAGGCTGACGCCCACCTATCGGGAGCTTTATCGAGGCGAAGTCTTCCGCCTGTCCAGACGAACACGAAGGTTGTCCTGCGCTGTGTCACGATGACTACCGGCGCCCTGTCGCGGGAAGTCGTGGCGGTACGTGCTCGGGCACTCTCAGCTAGGCAGCCTGTCTGGCGAAGCTGGGCCGCATGGCCCGATAACCGGGAACCAAAGGCCGTTCTAGAGAACGGCTGGCTGTTGCAATATGACGCTAGTTAGTGCGTTGGAGGCAGTTGTGAAGCGAATGAAATGGATTCCGGTGCTCGTCGCCGCCGCTGCAACTCTTATGTTAGCGGGGACCGCCTGCGGCGACGACGATAACGGTGGTGCTTTAGCGGTCAAGGCAACGTTGAAGGAGTGGAGCATAGCGCTCAACAAAGCCACTGTTCCCGCTGGTCAAGTGACGATAAGGGCCGACAATCAGGGCACGAGCGAGCACGAACTCATCCTCCTTAAAACGGATATCGCGCCCGACAAACTCCATGTGGACGCAGGCAAGGTCGATGAGAAGCAGTTCGAATCTCCTGGGGAGATTGAAGCTATTAAGGGCGGAACAGTCGCGTCGCGGACCTTCAAGCTTGATCCCGGACATTACCTGCTCATTTGCAACATCGCTGCGCATTATGAGCAAGGAATGCGTACCGAGCTCACCGTACAATAGACGGTGCCAGGGTGCGTGTGCTCGTCGCCATAGATGGTAGCGAACTGTCAGAATCGGCGCTCAAGGCGATGGGCCCTTGGGCGCGCGTGTCGGGCGCAGAGGTCGTCCTGTTGACGGTCCGGCAGCCCGGCCGCATTCACGAAACGACCTCCACGACCGCGCTGCATGTAATGGTTCCGCGGGGAACGCCGTCCGGTCAGAGTCTCCCCGTTCGCGATGCCGCGCCGATTTCCGCTGAGGATCGGACCCGAGCGCTTGAGCGAACGCGAACCGAGACCGAGGACTGTCTCCGTCGCTCTACGGCGTTCGTAGCGAAATGCCCGCCCTACCGTGCGGATGCGTTCGCGTGGACGGCCAGGACGGGGGTGTGGCCGTTGCGGATGACGTCGTCGGCCACGCTCCCGATGAAGAGGCGCTTGAGCCCGGAGCGCCCGTGTGTGGCGATGACGATGAGATCGACCTCGGCCTCCTCGGCATAGGTGACGATCGCGTCCGCCGCCTTTCCGCCGGCGACGACGAGCTGCCAGGCCGGGTTGCCGTACTTCGCTCGGACAGCGTCGAGATAGGCAGTGGCCACCGATTCTGCCGCCACGGCCGTCCCGTCTTGGGCCGCGACTGAGCCCGAAGCGCCGAAAGACTCGGCGACGGTTGCCGCCACGATGTGCGGCTCCGGCGTGACCTCCAGCAGGACGATTGCCGCGTCGAACCGCTTGGCAAGCTCAAGTGCGAACGGCAGCCCCACCTCGGCTTCTGTGCTGCCGTCGAGAGCGACGAGGATCTTCGAAAACATCTGGGGCTCCTTGCGATAGTGCGCTGCGCCATAGCGAGTGGACAGAACTCAGGATGTTACATGCTCGCCTTCAAGCTCGCGCTTGATTGCGGCAAGGAACCCGCCCGCCTCTACGCCGTCGGCGACGCGATGATCGAAGCTCAAGCAGACATTTACGATCGACCGGATCGCGATGCCGCCGGCGATGACCACGGGCCGGAGCACGACACGTTCGAGCGTCACGATCGCGACCTGAGGATAGTTCAAGATTGGCCGTGATGCGATCGATCCGAAGGCGCCGGTGTTGTTGAGCGTGATGGTGCCCTCCTCCACATCTTCGAGTTGAAGGCGGCTGGACCGCGCCCGGCCGACGAGAGCGTCGAGTGCGCTGGCGAGCCCATCGGCGTTGAGGTTTTGCGCGTCACGGACCACGGGCACGACGAGGCCGCGGTCGGTGCCAACGGCGATGCCGGCATTCACGGCGAGGTAGCGCCGAAGCTCACCGCCCTCCCACCGGGCGTTGAACTCCGGGAACTCGCGGAGCGCCTGGCAGACAGCCAGGGCGAAGTACGGAAACAGCGTCAGGTGGGCTCGGCCGGTCGGGTCCAACCGCCCCCGATCCTCAAGTCGACGGCGTTCAAGCAAGCTCACGTCGGCCTCGACCATGGTCCATGCCTGGGGCGCCTCAAGGTTGGACCGCGTCAAGCGCGCCCCGATGGTCCGGCGCGTGGCCGAGAGTTCGACGACGGCGTACGGGGAAGCCGTTGGACGATCGCCGGTCCGTGGCGGTCTTGCCGGGGGCCCGCCCGGTGGTGTGGGCTCGAGCCTGACGATCGCCGCCTCGACGTCCTGTTTGGTAACGCGCCCGTCGATGCCTGATCCCGTCAAGGAGCCGAGGTCGATATCGTGGGCCGCCGCCAAGCGCGAGGCTATGGGCGAAAAGAAGCGCCGCCGATCGACCGGACCCGGAGCGCGAACCGCCCCGGATCGCTCCGGCGCTTCGGGCGGCGCGGGCGCCGAAACGGGTTCGTCCGCGGCGGCTGGCGACTCAGCCGGCGGGATGGCCATCGGCCCCCCGGACCATTGAACCGGGCCGTGTGCGTTCGGCGCGTCCGTCGCCCCGTTCTCGATGAGTTCGCAGAGAGGTACGCCCACCTCGACCGTCTCGCCCTCCCTGACGAGGATGGCGCCCATCGTCCCGGCAAACGGTGACGGAAGTTCGGCCGTCACTTTCTCGGTTTCGATCTCGCAGAGAGACTCATCGAGTCGCACCGCCTCGCCCGGCTGCTTGAGCCACTTCAGGACCGTCCCTTCGGTAACGCTCTCGCCCAGCTGAGGCATCGTCACGGTTGCCACGGGCGCCTCCTTCTCAATACGCGGCGAGGTCGCGAGCGGCCTTCGCAATCTTGTCGCGGTCTGGCATGAAGAACGCCTCCATGGCGTGGTGGTACGGCATCGCCGGGATATCCGGTGCGGCGAGCCGTCGCACCGGCGCGTCAAGGAACTCGAAGGCATGCTCCGCGATGAGCGCGGCGATCTCGCCGCCGAGACCGCCCGTCAGCGTGTCCTCGTGCACGATGAGCGCCTTCCCCGTCGTCCTCACCGATTCGAGGATCGTCTCGACATCGAGCGGTTGGAGCGTGAGAAGATCGACGACGGAACAGTCGATGCCCTCCGCCGCCAACGTTTCCGCCGCCGCCAGCGACTCGATCAGCATGAGGCCGTACGCCAGGATCGTGAGGTCGCGGCCCTGGCGCGTTACGCGTGCCCGGCCCAGGACCGTCTCGGCAGGGGCTCCGATCATCTCCTGCTTGATCAGACGGTACGTCCGCTTGTGCTCAAGGAAGAGCACCGGGTTCGGGTCGGCGATGGCCGCCTTGAGGAGCGAGCGATAGTCGGCCGGGAATGCCGGGGCTACTACTTTGATGCCTGGCAGGTGTGCGTAAAAGGCCTCGATGCTTTGCGAATGGTGCTGGCCTCCGTGCACTCCCCCGCCCCAGGGGGCACGCACAACCATCGGCAGCCAGGAGTCGCCTTTCGTTCGATAACACCAGCGAGACGCCTCACTGCAGAGTTGGTCGAACCCCGCGTGGATGAAGTCCGCGAACTGGATTTCGGCGATTGGCCGCAACCCGTAGTGGGCCGCGCCGATCGCCACGCCAATGATCGACGACTCGGCCAGCGGCGTGTCCAGCACCTGGGCGGGGTGCTTCGCCTTCAGCCCTTCTGTCACGCGGAAGACGCCCCCCGCTTCGACGTCCTCTCCGAGGATGAAGGCCCGCTCGTCCGCCTCAAGGGCTTCGTCGAGGGTTGAGCGGATCGCCTCAATGACCGTCGCAACCGCCATTTAGCTCTCCTTGTACACGAAGCCGAGTGCGTCAGCCGGCTCGGGGTCGGGTTGCGCCATCGCCCACTGGGCGGCGTCGCGGACCTCTTCGTCTATCTGGGCCTCTATCCGGTCGAGGTCCTCGGCGGGGAAAATGCCATCGTTCTGCACGCGCTCTCGAAAGAGCTTGATAGGATCGCGCGCCGCCCACTCAGCGAGTTCCTCCCTGGGCCGGTAACGGCTGTCGTCGTCGTCGCTTGAATGGGCCCAAAGCCGATAGCACTTCGCTTCAATGAGAAACGGGCCGCGGCCGCGTCGAGCCTGATCAACCGCCTGGCGGACGGTTTGGTAGACCACCACCGCGTCCATACCGTCCACCGTCGCCCCCTCGATCCCGTAGCCACGCGCCCGGTCCGCTACGTGCTCCGTGGGGACCTCTTTTTCGACCCGTTCGGAAATGGCGTAGCCGTTGTTTTCGACGAAGAAGATCACAGGCAGATGGTGGATCGCGGCGAAGTTCAATGCTTCGTGGAAATCTCCCCGACTGGTGCTTCCTTCGCCGCAACAAGCCATGACCACAACCGGGTCCTGTCTCATCTTGGCCGCAAGAGCGATGCCGGTGGCGTGCAGCAACTGCGTTGCTACGACGCTCGATTGCGTTACCACGTGGCGCTCGCGAAGGCCCCAGTGCGAGGGCATCTGGCGCCCGTGGCTGTTCGGATCATCCCGCTTGGCGAACAGGTTGAGCATCGCTTCACGAGCGGTCATACCGAAGACGAGGTTCATGGCAAGGTCGCGGTAGTAGGGTGCGAGGTAATCGACGCCAACCTGGAGGGCCATCGCGGCGCCCACCTGCGCCGCCTCCTGGCCGGCGCCGGCGATAACGAACGGGGCTGTGCCCTGCCGGTTGAGCAACATCATGCGCTCGTTCAGGCGTCGAGCCAGGAGCATGTAGGAATACATCCGCTCAAGGCTCTGCTCGCTTAACTGGTAGGCGGACAGTGGCTGTTCCGTGGGCGCTGGAGCACCCATATGCACCTCTCGCAGGCCCAGGGCCTGGCGCGATTGTACCAGACGGCATGCACCGTGATGCGGCGGCTGTCGCCACGCCCCACACGATGACCTCGTACCCCTTACCCCTGGCGCCGGTTGGCCCCGCCGTGTTGGCGGCCGCTGGCCGGGGCAGGGCTGCGCGTATCGCCGGGCGGCCAACCTGGTACGGCCCCCGGGCGTCGTGGTGGCTGGGCGAAATTCGTGAGGTGATGGTGTGGTGACCACTTGTAGACGAGAGACGTGGGCCGCGAGACGCGTTGGGCGGAGTGCGGTGGGGCGTGCGGAGAGCGGGGCGGGATGGCGCGGGGCGGCTGATGAGGTGCGTGGAGCAGCATGTGGTATGCAAGTGGATGTCCAGTGGTCTGGATGTGGTGCGTGATCGTGTGGAGGCGCTGTGGATGGAGTGTGGAGGTGCCGATGTGGTAGCCGGAAGCGCTGGCTGGCGCGGGGCTCGCGAAAGCAAGCGGCGGCTCCGAACTCACGATCGCCGCATCGTCTCAGTCCGCCGCTTCCAGCCGGT
>JANXYE010000556.1 GCA_025350285.1 Chloroflexota bacterium | reverse complement strand
ACAATTCTTCCTCCAAGCCCCCCGAATTCGTAAAATCTGAGACATCCTCCGCCCTTGGAGCCGTCATGCGCCGCGGATTCCCGCTGGCCCTCGTCTTGTGCGCGCTGCCGCTGTTCTTGGCCGCCGCTTGCGGCGACGACGCGACGAAAACCTCCAGCGCAGCGACCTCAAAGGCAACCGGCGCCGCGCCAACAATCCTCGCGGCGGACCCGAAACCCGCGCCGCTGCTGGACGGCCCGGCGAGCAAGTACTCGATCCTGCTCGACGACGTGGGCCTGAACGCCTTCATCACGGATATCCCCAACACCTTCCAGTTCGACGCGAAGACGTACGGCAAGACCACCGCTTTCCCCGCCGGTAAGGGAGAAGGGATGCTGGGCGGATGGAGCTACCTCGGGGGTTATCAGGCGTCCATGAAGCCGGAAGGGCGCGACACGGCAATCCTCAACGGCTCGTTCGAAATCCGCGTCGAAACGCACCTGTTTAAGACGGCGGACAACGCGAAGTCGGCCTATGACTATTTCGTAGGAGTGATAAAGGCGAACCCGGCCGCTCAGGCCGTCACCACGACTTCCGTCGGCAACGAATCGACCACGACGAAAGCGGTCAATGGGAAGATCCGCAATACAACCATCGACGCCGCCTACCACCAGATCATCTTCCGCCGGGGCAATATGGTGGCCGTCGTGCTCACCTACGGGGCCGACCCGTTTATGAAGGTTGACTACGTTCGCGAACTCGCCTCGATCGTCGACAACAAGGCGCTCGGCAAGGCACAGTCCATCGCCCCGACCCCGACTTCGAACTACACTCCGCCCGCGTCCTCCTCCGCCACGACCTCTCCGAAAGCGGGCACTCCGGCCGCCAGCCCGACAGCGGCGCGGTGAGCAGGCAGGCCCCGCGCTTCCGCCCACGCCGTACGAAGGCCCAGCAGAAGTCGCGGCGTTACCTCTGGCTGGCCGTTGCCACCGGTGGGCTTGTGGTGGTCGCGGCGGCGGTGGTGATCGGCCTGGCGCTTTCCAGCGGCGACGATTCGAGCACCACCCCGGCCGGCCTGCCGACGGCGGCCTCGGTGAGCACCGCCGGTTCGCAGGACAGCCGCGGCCCGATCCTCGACAAGCCAGCCGCGCGCTACGTCATCCAGGCGGGCGACGTCAAAGCGGGCTATAAGACACTCGGGTCGGAGACCTTCACTCTTTCCGCCATCGGCTTCGCCGCCAACGGCTACTTCAGCAGCGTGCAGGAAGGCGAAAAGCTCGCCGGGGACTGGGGTTATAAGGACGGCTACCAGGCCTCGTTCGAGCCAGACGGCCAGCTCGCCGGGGTGCTCCAGGGCCGTTACTACATCCGCGTAGAGAGCTACCTGTTCGATTCGGCCAGTGGCGCCGCCGAGGCCTTCGCCCGCGTCGATAGCGCGGCGAAATCGAAGCCCGGTTCCGAGCCACAACAGACCAAAGGCCTCGGTAACCAATCGAGCGCCTACAAACTTGTGACCGGGACGGTGAGCAACTCGGAACTTGTACAGGTCTATCATCGTTTTATCTTTCAGCGGGGTAACCTGTTGACGGTGGTGCAAACAAACGGCGCCGAACCGTTCATGAACATCGACCGCGCCCGCGACCTTGCAGTCGTCGTGGACGCAAAGGCGCTCGGCGAACGGGCCGCGCCCACACCAACACCGGGGAGCACGGGGACTCAGCTCCCGGTACCGCCAGCGGCCACACCAACCCGGTGAGGCGCACCCACACCAGGGAGCGGCCCACAATGCGGCGCCTTTTCGTTATCGTCCTCTGCTTGATGAGCGCGGCCATCTTCCAGCCGGCTGCCTACGCGGCCGCGCCCGAGCCCGCTGATTCCATCCCGGCGGCCGTCGTCGTGCGGTTCGAAAGCAAACGCCTGCAGGCGCAATCCGCCGATGGCGCCGCCCTTTCGCTCGAAGACGAAGGCTTCCGCCGGCTGCTCGTGCCCGCCGGGATGACCACCGCCCACTTCGTAGCCGAACTGCGGGCGAACGCGGACGTGCTTTCGGTGGATATCGATGCTCCGGCCTACGCCGCGGCCCTCCCCGACGATCCGTTCTACCAGGCGAACCAGGCCTCCTACCTCTCGCAGATCAACGCCCCGGCCGCGTGGGATCTGGCGACCGGCTCGGCCAGCGTCGTGGTCGCGGTACTCGATACGGGTCTCGACCTCAACCACCCCGAGTTCAGGGACCGCCTCTGGGAGAACACGCACGACGCGACAAGCGACGGCATCGACGACGACGCCAACGGCTGTATCGACGACCGCTTCGGCTGCCGGTTCATCGATCTCGACACGCGCAACCAAAAGGGCTGTGGCTACACCTCGTCCGTCCGCAACGGCGCGATCTTCGATGACAACGGCAAGCCCGGCTCCGACCGCCAGAGCCACGGCACGCTCGTGTCCGGGATCATTGGCGCGGCCGGGAACAACGGCATCGGTATCACGGGCATAGCTTGGAACGTGAAGCTGATGACGGTGAAAGTGCTCGATTGCGGGCCGAACGGCGCCGCGCCACTCACAGAATCCATGTTCACGGTGGCCAAGGGGATCGACTATGCCCGGCTCAACGGCGCGCAGATCATCAACCTCAGCCTCTCCAGCGAAGCCGGGGGTTCGGTTGGCGATATTGAGGCGCTGCGCGTCGCCATCCAGAACTGCGCGAACCAGGGGATCATCGTCGTGGCGGCGGCCGGCAACCACCCGCCCGATTCGCAGAAGGTAAGCCCCGGCTACCCGGCCGCCTACACCCAGTTCCCGAACCTGGTCGCCGTTGGGGCATCCAACCCACAAGGCGGATGGGCGACATTCAGCAACTACGGGCCGTCGATCACGCTCGCGGCGCCCGGGGTCAACATCGTCGGGACCACGCGGACGGACCTCGGCTCGAGCACGCCATATGGCACGGCCGAAGCGGGCACGAGCTTCGCCGCGCCGCTGGTCTCGGGCATGTTCGCGCTCATGATGGCGCGCAACCCCCGTCTCGCCGCCACGGACTACATCACTGTGGCGAAGGCCGCCGCGACCTCCCCACCGCCCGCCGTACACGGGGGCAACTGGGCGGGCGCCGGGATTATTAACATCGGCGACGCGGTCGCGCGCACGCCGATGTCCATCAACGGCGAGGCCCTGCAGGACTGGAAGGACGTCCCCAACCTGACCGAGGTGCGGGCCACGGTGAACGGGACCGACTGCGGCCTGACGAAGGTCGATTCGTTCGGACCGGTCGCGCGCTACGCCATCCGGGTGCAATCCAACGCCGAACATCCCGGCTGCGGCGCACCAGGGCGCACGGTCCAACTGTCAGTTGGCGGAGCGCCGGCGTCGCCCACCTTCACCTGGGGCGGGCGCAACGAAAGCCTGGCGTTGCCGAACCGCGACGTTTCAAGCGTCTCGCCAGCGCCGGGTGCGATCGTCGTGCAGGCGCTGAACGGGAGATGGAGCAACATCGCCGCTCTCGCTGCGGGTGGCGCCCTGCCGCAAGCGCTCTCTGATGTCCCAAACACCTGGAACGAAGTGCTCCGCTGGGAGCCGGAGAAGCCGTTCCTCGATAGCGCGGGCTCCTACGCCCACTTCGCAAAAACGGTCCCAACGTACGTGAACGACCTCGCGGCGATCTCCCAATACGACGCTATCTGGCTCGATGGCGCGGCCGCGAACGTGGCCACCCTGAACCCGAACCCGCCGCCCGGGCGCACCATCGAACTCAAGCCCGGCTGGAACAACTTCGTGTATACGGGCACGGCCAAAGAGGTGAAGAACGCGCTCGCCGACGCCGGCGGCAAGTACACACAGGTGCTCCAGTACGATAACGCCGGACAGCGCTGGCTCTCATACATTTCGGGGACGCCCCGCTACCTGAACGATTTCGGCGGCCTGTTCAAGTTCAAGGTGTACTGGGTGTACGCAACCTCCGCAGTCACAATCACGATGAACTGAGATTGTCCGCGCAACCTGGCCGTAGTCCCTCTGGGCCGCGCCTTCAGTTCACGTTCTTCGTCTTGTCGCCCCAGTAGGGCTTCCGCAGCTCGGTCTTCAGGATCTTGCCGGGGCCGCTCTTCGGCAGAGGTTCCGGGCGGATGACGACGATCTTCGGGCACTTGTACCCGGCGATGAGCGTTCGGCAGTGCTCGATGATCTCGTCCGGCGTGACCGTGACGCCGTCTTTGGGGACGACCACCGCCAGCACCGCTTCGCCCCACTTCTCGTCCGGCACGCCGATCACGGCCGCTTCGAGCACGGCGGGGTGCTCGAAGATGGCGTTCTCCACTTCCGTTGAGTAGATGTTCTCGCCGCCGGAAATGATCATGTCCTTCGCGCGATCAACGATGTAGATGAAGTTCTCGCTGTCGATCATGGCCACGTCTCCAGAGTGCATGAAGCCGTCGCGCAGCGCCTCCGCGGTTTCCTTCGGGCGCTTCCAGTAGCCGAGCATCACGTTCGGACCGCGCATGCAGAGTTCGCCGACTTCGCCGGGGCGTACGTCGCGGCCGGTCTCCTGGTCGAGGACACGCACCTCGACGCCGGAGATCTGGCGGCCACAGCTCGCGAGACGCTTCATCTCCACCTCGCCGCCACTGAAGTTCAGCCAGCTCTTCTGCCAGGCCGTCGCGAGCGGCGCCGTCTCGGTCATTCCGTAGGCCTGCAGGAGGATCGGCCCGAAGAGCTTGACGGCGGCGAGCAGGCGGTCGACCGGCATCGGCGAGGCCCCGTAGAGGACCGTGTCGAGGCTGCTCAAATCGTAGTTCGCCACGTTCGGGAAGTTGACGATGAAGTTGATCATCGTCGGGACGAGGATCGTTTTGGTGACCTGATGCTCTTCGATGGCCGCCAGCGTGCCCTGCGGCGTGAAGCTCGGGATGAAGACGTGCCGGCCGCCAACCATCGTGAACGCGTAGCAGGCCCAGGCGTCGGCCAGGTGGAACATCGGCGCGACGTGCAGCCAGGTGTCCTGGTCGCCGAATCCGAAGGTCATGATTGCGTGCTCGGCGTTGGACACGACGTTTCGCTGGCTGAGCATGACGCCCTTCGGCAGGCCCGTCGTGCCGCCCGTGTAGCAGAGGTCCAGCATGTCGTCTTCGGACCAGTCGCGGACGGAGTGGTCCAGCGGATCATTCGCCGCGACGATCGCGTCGTAGCCGAGCATACCCGCGGGCGGTTCGCCCTCGGTCATGATGACGTGTTTGAGGCCAGCCACACCGTCCTTGAACTGTTCGTAGACAGGCAGAAACTCCGGCCCGAGGATGAGCGCCTTCACTTCGCCATCGTTCAGGATGAATTCGAACTCGGCGGCGGCGAGGCGGGTGTTCAGCGGCGCCAGCGGCATCCCGGCGATATCGCAGACGAAGTACGTCTCCCAATAGCGGTGCGAGTTGTTCGCGAGGATGGCGATGTTATCGCCCGGCTGCAGGCCAAGGGCGAGGAGCGCCGAGGCCAGCCGGTGGACGCGCTCCGATGCCTGGCGGTAGGTATACCGCGTGTCGCCGTCGAGGATGGCGACCTTTTCGGGGTAAAGCTTCACGGCATGGGCGAGGACATCGCGCAGCAACATTTTCGGCGCTCCAAAGGAGAAGTGCCGCGGATTCTACCAGTTTCCAGGCATGGCGCGGGCGTCGGGACTGGCCACCCCTTGGAAGCCAACGAGCTTGCCGCCCAGGTACCACGACATCAAGGCGCAAAGTGGGTCTCTTTGGTAAGAAAAAGCTACTCGGTACTCGGTACTCGGTACTCGGTACTCCGTTTGCGCGTCTGGTAGGCCCGAACTTTGGCCCGGTTGCCGCACTGGGCCATGCTGCACCAGGCGCCGGAGCGGTTCTTCGAGGTGTCGTAGAAAGCCATCGGGCACTCTTCGCTTGCGCAGAGCTTCAACCGTTGCCAGGCGCTGTCACGCATGCCGGCGTGGATCGTTGCCATCAGTTGAGCGACCACACGGGCGATACCGCTGCCAAGCGGCCGGAGCACGGCCTGACCGTCGCGTAGCTCGATAACGAACGGCGTTTCGGCGGCGATGGCGTTTATCCGGCCGAATGCGCCGGCATCGGCGGCTCCGCGGTTGCTCCCGCGCAGCATCGAACGCAGGGCGTCACGCAGTGCGACCAGGCGGAGGCGGTCTTCCTCTTCGATGGCGGTGTCGTCCGCCGCGAGGCCGTTCTGCTGGAGCCAGCGGCCGGTGGAGGCCGTGTCGCGAAGCCGGTCCGGCCGGCCTGGGAACTCTACGGAGTTGAGGAAGCGTTGCATGAGCGCCAGGTCGCCGGGCGCGGGCTGAAAGTCATTGGCCATTTTCGGACCTCGTGTGAATCCTCCCACAACGGACTCGGCCGCGTCAACACCGGTAAAGATTGATAGATGGTGTTGACACCTGCATTCGAGTTTTGTAGGTTAGTGACATCAGAGAGCCAAGGGAGGCACCCACCATGTTTAACCTTTCCACCGAATACGAACTCCAGTACCGCCTGGCCGAGATCGAACGGACCCACGCCGCCGGATGGATGAAGGCGCAAGCCCTGCGCCAGATGCGAGCGGAAGGCGTTGGTCGAGGGCTTCAGGCGCGCATCGCCAGTGCCGTCCCGCTGAAGGTTTCGGTGCGGGTGCGCTGGCAGCCAAACCGGGGACGCGCGGGTACATCCTGCGAAACGGCCACCTAACCGGCCGACCGCCCGCGGGAGGCGCGTTCCGCCGCGAAGACACGAAGCGCCCAGAAGGACACCAGGAAACTCTTGGTGTCCTTTGTGTCTTTGTGGCGAATACTCACTCGGAACTCACAACTCGAATCTCGGAACTCATCGCCGCCACGCGCCGTACTTCATCCGGGATGATGGCGAGCACGGCGGCGACCTCGGCCTCCGTCGTACCCGACCCGAGGCTGAAGCGCAGACTGGCCACCGCGCGGCGGATGGGCACGCCCATGGCCATGAGCACGTGCGAGGGCTCCCAGGTGGAGTTCGAGCAGGCGCTCCCTGAGCTCGCGGCGATGCCCCGCGAATCGAGCGCCGCCACGAGTTGGTCGCTTTCGATGCCGGGGAATGAGACGTTCAGGTTGTTCGGCAGGCAATCGACCTGGCAGCCGTTGCCGAGCGCGCCTGGGACGGCGGTAAGGATCCCGTCACGCAACCGGTCGCGGAGCAGACGGACCCGCTCGGACCGGACCAGCGTGGCCGTCGAGGCGAGTTCGAGGGCGACCGCCGTCCCAGCTATCCCGGCAACGTTCTCGGTGCCGGCGCGCTTCTGCGATTCCTGGCCGCCGCCGTGGAGCAGCTGCCGGAAGGGGGTCGCTCGGCGCAAGTAGAAGACGCCCGTCCCCTTCGGACCGCCGAATTTGTGCGCCGATAGACTCAGAGCATCAACGCCCAGCGCTTCCACGTCGATCTCGAGCCAGCCCGGGGCCTGGACCGCGTCGGTGTGGAGGAGCACGCGGTGGCCGCTTGCGGTCGCGTACCGGCGCAAGAGCCGGGAGAGTTCGGCGACGGGTTGGATGGCGCCCACTTCGTTGTTGGCGAGCATGACGCTGGCAAGGACGGTGCCGGGACGGAGCGATGCCTCGAACTCGGCGAGGTCGAGCTTGCCCTTGCTATCGCAGCCCACGTAGGTCACTTCAAATCCCAGTTCCTCGAGGAATTGGGCGGCGTGCAGGCCCGCGTGGTGTTCAATAGCGGTGGTGATGACGTGGTGGCCGGCGCCGGCGCGGCGCATGGCGTAGGCGATGCCGAGGATCGCCGAGTTGATGCTCTCCGTGCCTCCGCTCGTGAAGACGATCTCGGCGGGGCGCGCGTTCAGGCAGTTCGCGACGATCGCCCGGGCGCCATCGACAGCCGCCTGGGCGTCGCGGCCGGCGGCGTAGAGGCCGCTGGGATTGCCGAACCGCTCACCGAAGAACGGCAGCATGGCTTCTCGTACCACCGGAAGGACTGGCGTGGTCGCGGCGTGGTCGAGGTAGATCACGCCCGTGATCGTAGCAGAACGCGAACGCCGAGGAGGCGAAAAGGCCCGGCGTTTCGGCCGGACCCCGTGTTCGCGTACGTGCGAGCGCTTAGAAGATGGTCGACTGGCCCCCGCCAGGCTGCGCCGGAGATGGCGGCGGGGCGTACTGCGGCGGCGGCGCTGGCGCG
>JANXYE010000533.1 GCA_025350285.1 Chloroflexota bacterium | reverse complement strand
CAAAGGTGTTGCCGCTGCGCTTCACGAACCAGTATGGCCGGACGCAGGTGTACGACTCGAAGTTCGAAGGCGTCGTGAACAACCTGGCCCGCCGTTACAAGGAGACGGATTCGGACTACGTCCGCACCGAAATCGAGAAGTACATGGCCTCGATTCCGTGTGCCGTTTGCAAGGGCCAGCGGCTCCGTCCGGAGGCGCGAGCGGTCAAGATCGATGGGAAGTCGGTGACGGACGTGACGGGGCTGAGCATCGTCAAGGCCCGCCGCTGGGCGGACGGGCTGGCGGCGCCGGAGACCCCATTGAGCACCCGCGACCAGACGATCGCCCACCAGATCCTGAAGGAGATACGCGGGCGGCTGGAGTTCCTCGTCGATGTGGGCCTGGACTACCTGACGCTGGACCGCGTATCGGGGACGCTTTCGGGCGGCGAATCGCAGCGAATCCGGCTGGCGACCCAGATAGGGTCGGCGCTGATGGGCGTCCTCTACATTTGCGACGAGCCGAGCATCGGGCTGCACCCGATCGATAGCGACCGGCTAATCAAGACGCTCGAACGGCTGCGCGACCTTGGGAACACGGTGCTCATCGTGGAGCACGACGAAGCGATGATGCGGGCCGCGCACTGGATCATCGACATGGGCCCGGGCGCCGGAATTCACGGCGGATACGTGGTCGCGGAAGGCGACATTGAGGCGATCAAAGCGTGCGAGCGGAGCATCACGGGCGCGTACCTCTCCGGGCGCCGCGAGATCGCCGTGCCGAAAGAGCACCGGCCGGGCAGCGGCAAGGTCATGCGCATCCTCGGCGCGCGCGAAAACAACCTCCAGAACATCGACGTCGAGATCCCGCTCGGCAAGTTCGTCGCTGTCACCGGGGTTTCCGGCTCGGGCAAGTCATCGCTGATTACGGACATTCTCGTGGCGCGGGCCTCGCAGGTGCTGAACGGGGCGCGGGCGCGGGCGGGGAAGCACGACAACATCGAGGGCCTCGAACACCTCGACAAGATCGTCGACATCGACCAGTCCCCTATCGGACGCACGCCACGTTCGAACCCAGCGACCTATACGGGGACGTTCGGCATCATCCGCGACCTCTTCGCCGCTGTGCCCGAGAGCCGCGCGCGGGGTTACAAGGCGGGGCGGTTCAGCTTCAACGTCAAGGGCGGGCGCTGCGAAGAGTGCAGCGGCGACGGCTTCAAGGTCGTCGAAATGCAGTTCCTGCCGGACGTGACCGTCCCCTGCGAAGTCTGCCACGGCAAGCGCTACAACCGCGAGGCGCTGGAAATTCTCTTCCGGGGCAAGAACATCGCCGAAGTGCTCGACATGACCGTCTCCGAGGCGGTCGGGTTCTTCGAACACTTTCCGCGCGTCAAACGCATCCTCGACACGCTCGAGGCGACGGGCCTCGGCTACATCCACCTCGGCCAGCCCGCGACCACGCTCTCCGGCGGCGAGGCGCAGCGGATCAAGCTCGCGAGCGAACTCTCGCGGCGCTCGACCGGCCGCACGCTCTACATCCTCGATGAGCCGACGACGGGCCTCAGCTTCCAGGACGTATCGCATCTGCTCCACGTGCTCCACCGGCTCGCGGACGCGGGCAACACTGTCATCGTCATCGAACACCACCTCGACGTGATCAAGACGGCGGACTACCTCATCGACCTGGGCCCCTACGGCGGCGACCGCGGCGGCGAACTGATCGCGACAGGGACGCCGGAGGAGGTGGTGATGGTCGAGGGCAGCCACACGGGCGTCTACCTGCGGCCGATCCTGGAGGCGGCGGGAACGGTCGCGCCGCTCGCTCCCGCCGCGCCCGAGCCGGTGACGGTGACGAAGCCGCCGCGCAAGCGACGGATGGTCACGGCGCCCCCGCTCGAGGAGCCCGCCCCGTTCGCCGCCGCCGCCCGCGCCGCCGAGACGATCGCGACGCGCATCTCGCGCGAATCGGCGCCGCAGCTCCCGCGCCCGATGACGAAGGCGGCGGAAAAGCGCGCGCGACAGGCGGCGCATCCGCGGAAGGAGACGGACTCGGAGCGCGGGCTGAGGGAGACCCGGGCGAAGCGGGATGGATAAAGGAGAGTGACGGCTTGCGGTGCGCGCACGTTCAAAGTCGGCGGCTTAGAATGTTTGAACCCAAGTCTCTCCAACAAGGAGTCTCCCTGTGCCCAAATCGGTCAAGTCCCATACGCCCCGACTCTATTCACAAGCGGTCGATAACGATCCTCGCCGTCACCCGATTCAGCCAGCATCGGCGGTTCTACCGCCTGGCGTATTCGAGACAGTGACTGAATTGTACGACTATACAGTTTGCGGCTTTGACGTTGACGGACGCGCGCTTTCGGCCGAAAGGTCTGTCTCGGAGGCGCGCTGGATCATCTTCGACAACGTTTACAGTCGACGACGCGACGGGGACGTGTTTCCCGCGCAAGCCGAGTTCGAGATTGCCATAGGACTCGGATTTCGGCCGAAGGGAAATAACGGTACCCCAAAAGTGACGAGCCCGGAGTTCGCGCAAAAGCTTTGGAAGGCGTCGGTCGCCCAGTGGGGTCCGCCATCGGATGAGCGCTGACGGCGCCGGGCGAGCACCTACCGCGACAACCCCAGACCCCGCGTCGCGATGATGTTGCGCTGGATTTCGCTGGTCCCGCCCGCAATCGTCCGCGGGACGGTCGTCAGGTAGGTGAGCGCGAACTGGGCCTGCAGACGGGCGAGCGGCGACCCCGGCATCAGCGCGCCGTACATCCCGAGGATGCCCAGCCCGAGGTTCGCGATGCGTTGGTCGAGTTCGCTCATGAACAGCTTGAGCCCGCTCGCCTCCTGGTTGGGGACGCCGCCCGCCGCGAGGATGCTCGCCACGCGGTAGCTGAGCATCGTGGCTACTTCGACTTCGATCGCCCGGTCTGCGAGCGCCAGGCGGCGGCGCGTGGGCACGACCGGGTTTGCCGCCAGGTAGCCGCGGAGGTCATCTACCGCCCGGCGCGGGGCGCCGGTGTTTGCGATGTTGGAACGCTCGAGGTCGAGCGTGGTGGTGGCCAGGTACCAGCCGCGATTCTCCTCGCCGAGGAGCGCGCTCGCGGGCATGCGCACGTTGTCGAAGAAGAACTGCCCGAAGCCCTTGCGCCCCGCGATATTCAGCAGCGGGGTGAAGCTCACCCCGGGCGAGTGCACATCCAGCAGGAAGTAGCTGATGCCCTTGTGC
>JANXYE010000519.1 GCA_025350285.1 Chloroflexota bacterium | reverse complement strand
CCGATGTTCGAAAACGCGCGCCGCCGGGGATCGCCGGGTTCGTGGCTGGCAGTTCGTCCATGTCCTGATGGTAGTGTACACGGCCTCGACGCGTCGCACGGCGGGTAAACGCCCTCACCCCCCAGCCCCCTCTCCCGACTTCTGTACAGACCGGAGACATAGGTAACAGGTGATCGGAGACATGGGTAACAGCTCAACGGGCAAGTAGCCTCCTCGGTGAGGAGGTGGACATGCCCTTGGGAGAGGTTACCGTGAGAGCACAACGTCATGAGTTCGCGCGCCTGGGGGCGGAGCCGGGGGCCAACGTGAGGCAGCTTTGCCGCCAGTTCGGGGTGAGCCCGAAGACGGGCTACAAGTGGCTCGGCCGGTTCGCGACAGAGGGCGCGGTTGGCCTTGAGGACCAGTCGCGCCGGCCGCGACGCTCACCGGGACGGAGCAGCGATGGGATCGAGCAGCGGGTCGTCACGCTGCGCCAGCGCTATCCGGACTGGGGCGGGAGGAAGTTGCGCGCGCTCTTGCTCAGCGATGGTGTCGAGGCGGTCCCGAGCGCAAGTACGATCACGGCCATCCTGCGCCGCCACGGCCTGCTCGACGGGCCTCGCGCGGGCCAGCCGGCGGCCTGGCAGCGCTTCGAACACGAGGCGCCCAACCAGCTCTGGCAGATGGACTTCAAGGGCGACTTCGCGCTCGTCGATGGCCAGCGTGGGCGCTGTTATCCGCTCACCGTCCTGGACGACCACTCGCGCTACAACCTCTGCCTGCGCGCCTGTCCGAACCAGCAGGAGCAAGACGGTCCAGGATGCGCTCTCGGCCGCCTTCCGCCGCTATGGCCTGCCCCTGCGCTCACCGCCGATAACGGTTCGCCCTGGGGCAACACGCGGGGCGAAAGCCTGACCGCGCTCGGCGCCTGGATGGTCCGGCTCGGCATCCGCCTGAGCCACAGCCGTCCCTACCACCCGCAGACCCAGGGCAAGGACGAACGCTTCCACCGCACGCTCAAGACCGAGCTGCTCGCCCGCCAGAGCTTCGCCAGCCTGGACGCAGCGCAGGCGGCCTTCGACCGCTGGCGCGAGCGCTACAACCTCGTGCGGCCCCACGAAGCGCTCGCTCAGCGGCCCCCGGTCTCGCGCTATCAACCGAGCCCGAGGCCGTTTCCCGAGGCCCTCCCGGCGATCGAGTACGACCGCGGCGACGAGGTGCGGAAGGTCCAGGCCCAGGGCGAGATCAGCTTCCGGGGTCGGGAGTACCTGGTGGGCCGGGGACTGGCGGGCCTGCCCGTGGCTGTGCGCCACAGTCCTGACGAAGAAGACGCCTGGGAGGTCTACTTCTGCCAGCAGCTGCTCACGCGCCTGGCCCTAGCGAGACCGGTTGAGCCTGGCAGCGAGCGGCATCAGCGTTGCATGGTGAATCGGGATGGCAATTGCCTAATCTAATGAGTACCCCTTAGAGTGTTCATTGCGTTACCTATGTCTCCGATCACCTGTTACCTATCTCCCCGGCCTAAACACCCGGCAGGAGAGGGGGAGCAGACGTTCGAAGCTACGCCATCACGATCGCGGACTTCAGACCGTCGTGGCCCAGGCGCGCGGTGTAGGCATCGGCGGCGCTGGCCAGGGGGTAGCGGTTCGTAACGATGCGGTCCAGCTTCGGCAGCCGGGGGATCATCCGCGCCGCCATTCCGTAGAGCGGAAACGGCGCGTTCTGGGTGCCGAAGATGCGCACCTCGTCGTAGTGGATGCGGTTCAGGTCGAAGACGTGCGTCGAGTTCGGGGGAAAGCCCGCGAAGAGGTTGATCCAGCCGAGGCGGCGGGCGAGGTCGATCGCCAACGGCATCGCCGCCGCCAGCCCAACCGCGCAGGCGACTGAGGGGAAGCCTTCGCCGCCGGTGAGTTCACCCATCGCCGAGAGGGCGTCCTCCGGGGTAACCGCGGCATCGGCCCCGAGTTCGAGCGCGACGTTGCGGCGTGTCTCGTCCGGCTCGACCACGAGGATAGGCCCGGCGCCATACGCCTGCCGGGCGACGAGATGCA
>JANXYE010000499.1 GCA_025350285.1 Chloroflexota bacterium | reverse complement strand
GTACAGCGCCCGATAGGCCCGGAACGCCAGCCGCGCTCCCTCCGGCAGCGAATCCCACCGTTCGATCGCCCCGTGCAGGTTCACGGCGGCCGCCGGGCCGGCCTGGGCCATCGCCCGCGGACCATCGGCCGCCTCGCCTTCTCCCAGGACACACCCGAGCGAGAACACGGACCGCGCCAGGCTCTTCGGGTCGCGACCCGATGCGAGGCAGGCCGCGTCGAGCTCCGCGGCCTGCCCGACCGCCGCCTCGACCGGGCCCATGAAGGTAAGCCAGCCGTCCGCGACCTCCGCCGCCAGCTTCCGTCCGCGCGGGCCGAACGCCGAAACGTGCGTCCCGATCGGGTTCGCGATGTCGATCATGCCCGCGTCCGGGTTGAGGAACTGGATCTTCCGGGTCGTCCCTTCGACAGCGAAGTCGATAACCTCGCCGCGCCAGAGCCCCTGTACCTCGCGGATGTAGCGAGCCATGTCGTCGAGCTTCTGCGCCGGCAACCCCATGGTGTTGCGCCCGGTGAACCCCGTCCCGACGCCGAAGTCGATCCGTCCCGGGGCGACCGCGTTCAACGAGGCGAAGGCGTTCGCCGCCACCGGGGCAATCCGGTTCGTTGGAATGAGCACTCCCGTCCCGATTCGAATCTTCGAGGTGTTCGCGGCGGCCAGGGCCATATGCACGAAGACATCCGCGCAAAGGAGCTGTGAGTCGTATAGCCATGCCTCGACGAACCCCAGTTCCTCCGCCCGCTTCACCGTCTTCCAGGTGGCCGGTCCCGGTGTCAGCGCGATTGCAAAGTCCATCTCGGTTTTCCCTCAATTTCCCGCTCCGCCTTCCGCTCTCCCGTTCCCGCTCCGCTTTCGGCTCTCCCTTTCCCGCTCGCCGCTACTTCCCATCCGGCGGCAGGACGAGAATCGAGCTCGCCTTCGTCCCCTCGAATATCCCGGCGAGGCGGTCTCCTTCTTTCACGTCGGCGCCCGTAGCTTCGGTCACACGGTAGAGCCGCGTTGGCGCTTCGCGGCCCAGCGAAACCGTGATCGTCCCCAGTGGCCCGGCGAGCACCACGTCCACGCCCTGCACCTGTTGCACTACTCCACCGACGATCGGGCGGTCGTGCTGGTCACGCGCGATTTCGTCACCAAGGAAGCCGCCCTTCGAGCGCGCCACGCCGTCGCTCAGCGTCGAGCCACCCGCGGGGATGACGATGACGTAGTGGATCGTGAAGTTCTTCACGTCATCCTGCACGCCTATCACGGTAAGCCACTCGCCCGCCTCGACGTCCGCCGGCTTTATCGGCACGAGCCTCTCGACGGCGAGCGAAGGCGTGATGACGAACTCCTGCTGTGTAGCCGAATCCCCGACCTGTTTGATCAGCGTGACCGTGTCCCCGGTTCGCTGCTTCACGTCCAACGCCGTCGTATCGCGTGCGGGGGGAAGGGTGAATGCGGGGGCGGCTGGCGGTTCATCCGACCCACCCACGGTCTGCGAAAGCAGCACGACGCCCAGACCGACGACGATGACGGCGACCAGACAGACGGCGGGGAGAGCGAACGGCCGCAGAGCGCCGCCAGTCGTCATTCGTCGCAGCACAGATCTCCCACCTTCGCACCACGCTCGAACCGGGCGCGGCCAGATACTACGCGGGTCCGCACGTCTCGTCCTACCGCGTCCTTCCCTGGAAGGATAGGATGCCCGGCACCGGGGACCGCCCGCCGAGGTGTTCGAATGTCGCGACGCAGTTACTGGGGCTGGGGCCTCGAATCCGATGAGCCGACCGAGCAGCAACGCATCGACTACGCGAAGAAGCTCTCCGAACGCCACGGTGTCACGTTGACACCTCCGCCTCATCCGACTATCTCCGGGGTGAGCCTTCGTGCCCCGCGCATCAGCGCGCCGGCGGAGCTCGCCGGGATCTGCTCCACCGATACCCACGATCGCGCGGGCCACACCTACGGCAAGAGCTTCCTCGACACGGTCAAAGCCACCCGCGGTGTCTTCCCGAACCCGCCCGATGTCGTGGCTTTCCCCCGGACCGAGGCCGATATCGTCCATCTTCTCGAGTGGTGCGATACGGCCGGAAACGTCGCGATTCCGTATGGAGGCGGCTCGTCTGTGGTCGGGGGCGTCGAGGCCCCCAAGAATGAAGCCCGCGGGATCGTGAGCATCGACCTGCGGGAGCTGAACCAGGTGCTCGAAGTGGATGCCACCTCGCGGGCGGCGCGGATCCAGGCGGGCGCCCTCGGCCCGGCGCTCGACGCGCAGCTCAAGCCGCACGGCTTCACCCTCCGCCACTTCCCCCAGAGTTTCGAGTGGTCAACCCTCGGCGGCTGGCTCGCGACGCGCTCCGGCGGCCACTACGCGACCAACCACACCCATATCGACGACTTCGCGGAATCGATCCGCATGGTCACCCCACGGGGCATCTGGGAGAGCCGCCGCCTGCCCGGGAGCGGGGCGGGCCCCAGCCCGGACCGGATGATCCTGGGGAGCGAGGGGATCCTCGGGATCATCACCGAAGCCTGGATGCGGATCCAGGCGCGGCCGACTTTCCGCGCTTCGGCGGGCGTCACGTTCCCGACATGGGAGGCGGGCTTCGAAGCCGCCCGGCGCGTCGTCCAGGCGAAGCTCTGGCCGGCGAACTGCCGTCTGCTCGACCCGATCGAAGCGGGCGCGTCGGCGGGCCTCGACGGGACGCGGGCGATCCTGATCCTTGGCTTCGAATCGGCCGAACTCTCGCAGCGCTGGAACATCACGGAGGCCGTCCGCCTCGCCCGCGATGCCGGCGGGCTGATCGACGAGGCCGACATCCTGGTTGTGGACGGGGCGCGCGGCGGCGAAGACGTCGGCCGCCAGGGCGCGGTCGGCGAGTGGCGCAATTCATTCATCCGCGCGCCCTACACGCGGAACATCAGCGCCGGCCTCGGCATGATCGGCGACACGTTCGAGACCTCAATCACCTGGGACCGCTGGCCGGAATTCGACCGGCAGGTGCGCGCGGCCGTGACCGAAGCGCTCCAGCGCGTCTGTGGCGGCGGCACGCTGAGCTGCCGCTTCACCCACGTCTACACCGACGGCCCGGCCCCGTATTACACCTATTCTGGACTGGGCAAGCCCGGCGCCGAAGCCGAAATGTGGTCCGAAATCAAGAAGGCCGCCTCGGACGCACTGATCGCCGCCGGCGGCACGATCACGCACCACCACGCGGTCGGGCGCGACCACCGTCCGTGGTACGACATCCAGCGCCCGGATATGTTCGCGAGCGCGCTGCGGGCAGCGAAGAAGGCGGTGGACCCGAACGGCATCCTGAACCCCGGGGTATTGATCGATCCGTAAGTTAGCGGCGCCCTATAGCCCACCAGTTCGAAGGAGATAACAAACCATGACCGCACCAACCGAAGCCGAAGTCCTGACCTACTTCCAGACCCTCTCCAATTGGGGCCGCTGGGGCGTGCCCAGCATCTGGTCTGGCTGAAGCGTGTTCTCGATGTCCCAGGCGCAGGAGACCGAGATCCCTTCGCGCACGAGGGCGGCGGCTTGCTTGCGCTTCGCCGGCGTGACGAGGTTGAGGGTGCCGAG
>JANXYE010000483.1 GCA_025350285.1 Chloroflexota bacterium | reverse complement strand
TCGTCTTCCGCTCCCGCATCCCCCATGGGCACCGGTCCGGTGCTGTCTGGTTGGCGGCGGACTTAGAAAGTTAGCAGGTTTCCGCCTGGCTGTCTCGCCCCTATTGGTGAACTTCCTGATGAGCGCTATCGAAGCGGGCCCCTGTCCCTGCCGGTTTGAATCTACGGCGAGCCGGCGCGATGCGATTCGTACCTGGCCTTTTGGTCGGCGCGGACGTCATCATCGACGCTCCGGTAGCGGCCCAGGTAGTCCGCGGCGAAGGCATCGAAGGCGCCGGCCGCGATCGCCGCCCGCATCCGCTCCGTCAGGCGGACCAGGTAGCGGATGTTGTGCAGGCTCGCGAGCCGGTAACCGAGCAGCTCCTCGTTGCGGAAGAGGTGATGCAGGTAGGCCATGGAGAACCGGCCGCAGGCCGTGCAATCGCACCCCGGGTCGATCGGGCCGGGGTCCTCGGCGAAGCGCGCGTTCTTGATGTTCGCCCGTCCGTCATCCGTGAAGAGGGACCCGTTGCGGCCCAGGCGGGTGGGCAGGACGCAATCGAACATGTCGATGCCGCGTGCGACGCCGTTCACCAGGTCCTCCGGGCTGCCGACGCCCATGAGGTAGCGCGGACGGTCTACCGGGAGTTCGGCTGTGACGACCTCGGTCATCGCCCACATGTCGGCCTTCGATTCGCCGACGGAAAGGCCGCCGATGCTGTAGCCGGGGGCGTCGAGCGCGGCCAGGGTGCGCGCGTGCCAGCGTCGCAGTTCGGGGTAGACGACGCCCTGGACGATGGCGAACGTGGCCAGGCCGCCGGCGGCGTTCCGGCTACGTTCGTACCAGCGCACGGTGCGCTCGGCGGCTTCGCGGGCGAGCGCACCGTGCGCGTCTCCGGGGACGACGTGGTCGAGGGGCATGGCGATGTCCACGCCGAGGGCGCGCTGCACCTCCATTGCCAACTCGGGCGAGTAAAAGTGCTCGGAGCCGTCGATGTGCGAGCGGAAGCGGATGCCGGATTCGTCGAGCTTCCCGAGGCGGGCGAGGCTGAAGACCTGGAAGCCGCCGCTATCGGAGAGGATTGGGCCATCCCAGTCCATGAAGCGATGCACGCCGCCGAGCCTTTCGATCAGTTCGTGGCCGGGCCGGAGGTAGGTGTGGTAGGCGTTGACGAGGAGGATTTCGGCGCCGGTGGCAGCGACGTCCTCGGGGAGCAGGGACTTCACGGTGGCGAGCGTCCCCACGGGCATGAAGGCAGGCGTCTGGATGCTCCCGTGGGCGGTCTTAAGTACGCCGAGGCGCGGCGCGACGGGGGATCCGGGGTCATGCGTCAGGTCGAACGCGAAGGTCACCTGGGGGCGGGGCCGAGGAGGATGGCGCCGACGGCGAACACCATCGCGCGCTCGGGGCTGCGGGGATTCGGGATGAGCTGTCCAGCGAGCGGGTCGATGATAAGGTCCATCTCCTCCATCTGGAGGGCGCCGAGGAGGACATTGGAGCGGCCGGGGACCGCAATCGCCGAACCGATGCTGAAGCGGTCGCCAAAGCGAACCTTGACGGGACCCACGATGTCACAATCTATGGCGGAGCCGTCAGCGATGCCGAGCACCCTACGATCCAAAACGGTCAAGCCAAGGCGAAGGCCCATATCAGCCGGAATCACCAGCATGCTGGCGCCGGAATCGACGCCGGCTTGCACGGTCTCCCGTCGCGTTTCAGCGGCCGACAGATAGCCACGGCGAACCATCGCCTCGTCGTCCTCGTTGAAGAGTTCAATTTCAGCCGTGAAGACACCCATGCCGCCAGTGTAGCTCGATTGAGCTCCCCCGGTCACAGCCTCGGCCGCACGGCCGATAGACCCTGGATCACCGCGGGGCGGGACCGTGGACGATGACACCGACGGCGAAGACCATCGCACGCTCGGGGCTGCGGGGATTCGGGATGAGCCTCTGGCGAAGTGGATCAACAAGCAGATCCATTTCTTCCATCTGAAGCGCGCCGAAAAGGATGCTCGCGCGTCCCGGTATAGCAATCGCGGAGCCGACGCTGGTGCGGTCCTGGAACCGAACCTTTATGGGGCCAACGACGTCGCACTCGAGGACGGTGCCATCGGCGATGCCAATAAGCTTTCGGTCGAGCGTTCTCAGCCCAAGATCCTGTCGGACGGACTCCGGGATGACGAGCATCGTCGCGCCCGTATCGACCAGGGCGTTGACTTCCACGCGGCGAACCCCGGTCAGCGGCACGTGTCCTTCTTCCGCGAGGATTTCGTCGCGCTCGTTGGTAAGCTCAATAGAGACAGTGAAGGCGCCCATAACGCCAGCCTAACGCAAACGCAGACGGCGCGCTCACGCTGTAACAGCCTGCACGGCGCGACGAACGACATCGGGGGGTATAGGGCCGTGCACGTAGGCCTCGCCGAGACGGCGGAGCAGGATCCACTGGACGGCGCCTGAACGCACCTTTTTATCCTGGAGGGTGGCTTCGAGGAGGGCGTCCACATCGAGCCCGGGGGCGCTCTCGGGAAGGCCCGAGGCCCGGATCAATGCCTGCTGGCGTTCGAAATCGGCGCCGGGGAGAACGCCAAGCTCGACGGCCATGAGGCCGGCGGCCCGCATGCCGAGCGCGACCGCTTCGCCGTGCAGATAGGTGTCGTAGCCGGTGGTCGATTCAATAGCGTGGCCGAGGGTGTGGCCGTAATTCAGGAGCGTGCGCTTGCCAGCCTCCCGCTCGTCTTCGGACACCACCGCGGCCTTGATCGCGACGCTGCGCGCGATGAGCGCGGACGAAAGCATCGCCCCAGAGTCCTGCACCTCGCGTTCCAGGTCGGCGACGAGGGCGATATCGAGGATGAACCCATGCTTAATCACCTCGGCCCAACCGTTGCGCAACTGGCGTGGGGGAAGTGTTTCGAGCACTCTCGGGTCGATGACGACAACGCGCGGCTGGGCGAAGGCGCCGATGAGGTTCTTCCCGCGCGGATGATCGACGCCCGTCTTGCCGCCGACGGAGGCATCGACCATGGCGAGCATGCTCGTTGGGACGTGGACGAAATCGATGCCGCGCAGGATCGTGGCGGCGGCGTACCCGGCGAGGTCGGTCACGACACCCCCGCCGAGCGAGACGAGGAAGTCCTGCCGCTCCACGCGGTGTTCGATGAGCCAGTCGTAGACCGTGTTCACGGTGGCGAGCGTCTTGTGCTCCTCCCCGGACGGGATGCGGAAGGCGTTCACCATGTAATCACCGGCGGAGAGGGCGGCCGCGGCCCGTTCTTCAAAGAGCGGGCCGACAGCGTCATCGGTGACGATGAACGCGCGGCCGCGCAGCTTCCGCTCGCGGCAGATACGCCCCATCTGATCCAGCGCGCCGTTTTCGACGAGGATGTCGTATCTGGAGCCGGGAGTATCGACGCAGGCCGCCACACCGCGAAGGGCGGCGAGGCAGGCCAGGGCAATTTCGCGCGGCGAACGCCCATCGACCGCCAGGGTAGTGTCCGCTTCCGCATACCAGGGGGAGCGTGCCGCGAGCATGCGCTGGAGCCGCACCGTCGCCACTTCGCGCGGGCTTCGGCCGGCGAGTTCGGGGTCAGAGTCATCGGCGCGGAGGAGGGGACGGCCCTCAGAGCCCGGAGATTCGACAAGACGGCGAGCAGCCTCGGAAGCCTCTACCTGGAGCCAGGCGCGGAAGCCACTGGCCATCGCATTTCGGCTGTCTGGATTGGTCACGGCGCCGCCGCCGGTGGCGACTACGACCTCGTGTTCGCCGGCGAGTTCGGTGAGGAGCCGAGCCTCCATCCGCCGAAAGCCGGGCTCGCCGGCGTTGCCCGGACCGAAGAGGTCGGGGATGGAGCGGCCAGCGTGGCGCTCGATCTCGCGGTCGGTATCGACGAATCGCCAGCCGAGGAGGGCGGCCAGCAGTTGGCCGGCGGTTGACTTGCCGGCTCCGGAGATGCCGAGCAGGAAGATGCGGTCGGTTCGCCCGGCGGCCATCAGCGAAGAGCCCTTGGGGCGAGCGTTGGCAGGTAGCTTTCGACGTTGCGGCGAACCTCGGCCAGCGTGTCGCCGCCGAACTTTTCGAGCCAGGCGTCGGCGAGGATGATCGCGACCATTGCCTCGGCGACAACGCCGGCCGCGGGCACGACACAGACGTCGGAGCGCTCGTAGTGGGCCAGGACCTCCTCGCCGGTCTCGAGATCGACGCTGGGCAGGGGGTGGGCGAGTGTTGGGATGGGCTTGACCGCGCAACGGACGACGATCGTCTCGCCGGTGCTCATGCCGCCTTCGATGCCGCCGTGGTTGTTCGTCGCGTGGCGCCAGGGCATCCCGTCCCACTGACCGACGGGCAGGATGACATCGTGCACCTGTGACCCGCGCAGGTTCGTCCCTTCGAAGCCGTAGCCGAAGCCAACGCCCTTGAAGGCGTTGATGCTGCAGATCGCCTGGGCGATTCGGCCATCGAGCTTGCGGTCCCAATGGACGTAGCTGCCAAGCCCGAGGGGGATACCAGAGACCCGTACTTCGACCTCGCCGCCGAGGGTGTCGCCAAGGTGTTTCGCGTCGTCGATGGCTGCGACCATCGCCTTGCTCGCGGCCGGGTCGCCGCAACGCACGGGGTCCTCTTCGAGGGCCTCCCAATCAACGAGCGGCCCGGCGTTGGAGCGCACACCGCCAAGGGCGAGCGTGTGGGAGTGGAACTCGACGCCGAACTCGGCGAGGAGACGCTTGGCGACGCCGCCGACGGCCACGCGGGCCGCGGTTTCGCGAGCGCTGGCGCGTTCCAGGACATTGCGGACATCGTCGAAGCCGTATTTCACGGCGCCCGCGAGGTCGGCGTGCCCGGGGCGGAGGCGGGTGACACGCTCAATCTCGGCCACGACCGGCTCGACCGCCATCTGCTCGGTCCAGTTCACCCAGTCCCGGTTCTCTATCCAGAGGGCGATGGGGGAGCCGAGCGTCAGGCCATGACGGACGCCACCCTTTATCTCGGCGTGATCCGATTCGATCTTCATGCGCCCGCCGCGGCCGTAGCCGCCCTGGCGGCGGCGGAGGTCGCGGGCGATGTCCTCTTCGGAGAGCGGCAGGCCAGCCGGGAGGCCCTCCACGACCATCGTCAGGCCCTTGCCGTGGCTTTCCCCGGCGGTGAGGAAACGGAAGTGGCTCACTCGCTGACTCCTTCCGCGGCCACCGCGAGCAGCGGCAGCTCGGGCAACGACCCTTCGACTGGCGGGAGCTCAATCCGCTGGGCCTGGCCGGAGGATCCACGGTCAAACACCGTCTGGAACCGGCCGAGCACCTCAGCGGGCGTGAGCGCCTCCCAATCGAGCCCATCGCCGGCAGCCCTTGTCGCCGTGGTGCTCAGGATGGGACGTTGCGCCGGCGAGCCGTCGCTCCCGGTGAATGTGGAATATACATCGACCCGCACGCTCGCGAGGCGAAGGTTGGGGACATCGTACAGCATCATGTCCGCGAGCTTCGCGGCGACGGCGATGGCTTCGTCGAGGGCGCTTGAGACCTGCACGCGGCGCCCTTCTTCCGTGCGAAATTCGCCTTCGGCGGCGGTCGAAACGGTGGCCGAGTCGGTCGTCACGGCGACGAGCTGGCAACCCTGGACACCTGCCCAGAGGTTCGCGGCGGTGCCTTTCGGTGGGCGGGCACGGCTCCATGTACCAAGCGCTTCTTCAATGAGGGCGCGCACGATCGCGGTGTCGCCAGACTCGACCTTTTTCCGCCAGGCGCGGTGCTGGAACATCTCCGTGGAAACCGCCCAGCCGACGCCGAGGAAGAGCGTGAGGATGACGATGCTCATGACGACGATCATCGGGCCGCCGCGCTTTCCCGTGCCGCCAGGGCCTTGCGCGCCGCTTCGAACATGACCTCGACCGGGGCGTGGACGCCGGTCCAGAGTTCAAAGGCGAGCGCCCCCTGGTAGATGAGCATCGGCAGCCCGCCGAGCGTCTTGAGGCCCGCGGCGGCGGCGGCCGTGAGGAACGGTGTCTGGGCCGGGGTATAAACGATATCGACCGCAAGCGCGCCCGGACGGGCGGCGCCGATGGCGCAGGGCAGTTCGCCAGGCGCGGGACCGCCGCGCATGCCGAGCGACGTGCAGTTCACGATACAGTCGTAGCGGCTGAGATCGGGCTCGCCGGCGGCTGCGCGCACCTCTGCGCCCGTGACGGCGACATCGGCCGCGAGCTTGAGCGCGCGTTCGGGCGAGCGGTTGACGATACTGATGTGCGCGGCGCGGGCTTCGGCGAGGGCGAAGGCTATTCCGCGTGCCGCGCCGCCAGCGCCGACCAACAGGATCGACTTTCCCGCCGGATCGAAGGAAGACTCGTTCTTGAGCGCCGCGACGAAGCCGGGACCGTCGGTGTTGAAGCCGTAGAGCCGGCCACCGCGGTTGACGATGGTGTTCACCGCCCCGGCCCGCGCCGCCTGCCCGCCGAGTTCGTCGAGGAGCGGAAAGACGGCGACTTTGTGGGGGATCGTCACGTTCGCGCCCAGGTACTTCGGGTCGCGCAGGCTGACAACACGTCCGGCGAGCGCTTCCGGCGGCGTGTCCCACAGTTCGTAGCGGACGTCGAGCCCGCATTCTTTGAACGCGGCGTTCTGAAAGATGGGCGAAAGCGAGTGGCCGACGGGATGGCCGAGGATGCCGGCGAGGCTCATGGCGAACCTACCGCGGCGACGTTCGCGAGGTGTTGCGCTTCGGTTTCCGCGAACGCGTGCGAACCATCCTTCTTTTTCGCATCGGCGACGAAATAGTAGAGCTTCGTCGCCGGAGGATTCGCGACAGCTTCCAGCGATGCGAGCCCGGGGTTGGTTATCGGCCCCGGTGGTAGCCCGGCCACCTTGCGCGTGTTGTAAGGCGAGGGGGTGTCCAGGTCCTCCTGGGTGAGTTGGGCCTTCCAATAGCCGAACCTGCGGACGTTCTCCGGTCTTAGGGCGACCGCGAACTGGGTGGTTGGGTCAGCGCCAAGAAGGTCCCCCGCTTTCAGGCGATTGTAGAAGACGCTGGCGATGAGCGGGCGGTCGGCCTCGATAGCTGCCTCGCGTTCGATGATCGAGGCCATGGTCACCGCCTGGTGAAGCGCCAGGCCGTGGGCCACGGCGGCGGCCTGGAGTTCGGGCGTGAAGCGCTTGAGGAACGTCTTGAGCATGAGATCGACCAACTGCGCTGCCGTCGAGCCGACGGGCATGATGTACGTATCCGGGAAGAGGTAGCCTTGGAGGCTCGCTCCTTCGGGGAGAGCGGCCGCTATCTCAGGCGGTGGCTTGGCGGCGGCGACCGCGCTGACGAACTGCTGGCGGGTGCCAAAGCCAGCTTGCTCGGCCAGTTCGGCCATCTCTTCGAAGCGGATGCCTTCGGGGAAGGTCACCTTCAGCGTTGGGACGGACGCTTTGACCGTCACCGATTGGATGGCGGTGAGGGTCGAGGAGCCCTTGAACAGTTCGTAGTCACCGGCGCTGAGTTGGCCGGAGACGCCCATGAGCGAGACCAGCAGTTCGAACTGCTTTCCCGAACGGATGACGCCGAGCTTCTGGAGGTCAGCGCCAATCGAGGCGGCGGAACTCTGCTCTTTCAGGTGGTAGGCAATCTTCTGCGTGGCCGGGACGGCCTTTTGCGCGTCCAGCAGGGGCCCAGAGAAGATAGCGTCCGGCGTCTTCACGACGAAATACACCGCAACGAGGATAGCGGCGGCCGAAAGCAGGGCGACGCCGCTGGTGAGGAGCAGGCGCGCGCCGCCGCTCACCGCGCTACCCCGTTCGCGCGGGCATCGAGAAAGGCCTGGAGGACGACGGCCGCCGCCGCCGAATCGAGTTCACCGGACCCGCGCCGCGCCGCGCCCTTGACCGAACGTGCCGCCTGCACGGACGAGAGGCGCTCGTCCCATTCCGTCACACGGAGCCCGAAGCGGGCACGCAGTTCGCGGGCGAACTTTCGGGCGCTGGCCGTCTGGGCGGATTCAGCGCCACTCAGGCTGAGGGGGAGGCCCACCACGATCTCCGAGACGCCGTCGCGTGCAACGATGTCCGAAATGGCGGCGATGGCCGGTTCGCCCAAACCCTTAATCGCGGCCCGGGGGTGCGCGAACATGCCCAGGTCGTCGCTCAAGGCGACACCGGTGCGTCGTTCGCCGGGGTCAAGGCCGAGGAGCCGCGCCGGCCGCGGCGGTGGTTGCTGGAGGCGTTGCGGTTCGGTCATTCGCGGTCGATGCCGTCTCCGTTGCTGGCTCGCTCAGCTTCACGTCTATCCGAAACGTAAAGCGCGGCAGCCAGGGCGCCCAGCCGGGTGAGAGATCAACCCGGGGGTTCGGAATACCATACCCCTCCCGCAGGATAGACTCCGCATCGCCCGGTGAGTGGCCCTTAACGGCGTTCTTTATGTCATCTTCCGTGGTGAACCGCGCGAACTGCCCGGTCACGCGCAGGCTCGCCTTAATTGCGCCGGTATCCTTCTCTATCGCCGATTCGCCGGTCACGGCGGCGACGATCGAACCGGCGATGAGCGTGCCGTCCGTGTGTTTTTCACCGAGCACCCGCGCGCCGAGCAGTTCGAGCGTCTCCGAGGGAATCGCGAGCGCCGACACCCGCACATCGACCTCCATCAGGAGCACATCGGCGTACGAACCGAGGCTTGGCGTGAACGCCCCGGGCGTCGCAACTACTTTCGCGGTCACGAGGAAGACCGCATCCCGGGGGCGCTCGCGGACGACCACGGCCCGGAGCTGGTCGGACTTCTCGAGCTCTTTCGCGAGCGCGGTGATGCTGGCTATGTCCTTCTGATCGACGATCGCGCGGTCTTCGGTGGCCCCGCCCGCGGCGGCCGCTGTGTTGGTCACCCGGAGGGAGGCGGCAAGCGGGGCGTCCTGAAACTTCGTGATCGTGGCGGCGGCAACGTTGCCGGCCGCTCCGGGGACGGCGGCCGTCGCGCCCTGGGTAGAGGTCTGGCCGGCCGCGACTGGCGTGTTCGCATCAAGCGCGAAGACGCTGAGGTTGTCCTTGCCGCCCAGGAACTTCGTGCCGGCCGGAACGATGACGTCCGTGCGGCCGGGGTTCGTCAGCGCTACGGTGACCCTCGCGGCGCGCGTATCCACCGCCAGGCGGCCGGTCGTGCGGACAGCGAGCGTGATCTTCTGGCTGGCTGAAACCTCGCGGGCGGGCACCTCAAGAGTGGTGAAGTCTATCTTGTCGCGGTCCTTCGAAGCGCGGACAGAAA
>JANXYE010000468.1 GCA_025350285.1 Chloroflexota bacterium | reverse complement strand
CCCATCTCGGACGCGACCTGCGAGGCGTACTCCGCGACCAGCGCGCGCTGGTCGCGGCCCTCCACGATGAGGACCGGAGGCAGTTCGAAGGATTCTCCGGCGTTGATCTCCACCCCTTCGATGTCGAAAACGAAGGTGATGGCGCGGATCTCGGTCTCCTCGTCGTCGAGTTCGATTTCGATGTCGAAGAACGAGCGGTCCATGCGCAGACAACCGGCGAGGAAGACTGGCGTTGCCTTAACGGGCAGCGTGAGGGTGGTCATTTCGCGGCTGTGGTAGATATGGGCGCCGTCGATCGCTTGCAGGAAGCGGCCGTCATAACCCTCGGGCATAGGGTCGGCGAAGTTGCGGATGAGCGCGTCGGTCTGCATGGAGCGCCCGTGGAGCCAGGCGTACCCGGATGCGGCGGGTGAGTTCACGACGGAGCGAAGGCGGATCTCGGTGGGGTGGGCGATGCCGGCGCCGGCATTCATCACGGTGACTGCCAGGCGACCCGTCGCCTCATCGAAGGCGGAGGAGACGGCGACGCCCGAGACGGGTGCGACGGACTCAAACGCAAGGTTCCACGGGAGATTCACGGCGCCACAACCTCCGTCCAATGTGCCGCCGGGAAGAACCGGGCGAGGTGACGGGCGTTGCTGCTGGCCACGACGATGTCGTCGCCAGTATCGCGGGCCCAGGTCGCGGCCTGGGCAGCGAGGATGACATCGGCGTCAAGAGCTTCGGCGCCCGCCGTCGGGCGGCCTTCGCGGCGCACGCGCGCCCAGAACTCGGCGGCAAGGAGCAACGCGGGTTGCGTGATCGGAACGAACTCGTTTACTCGTGAAAGCTGATCAAACCGCTCGATACTCTCGGCACGCCCCAGGCGGAGCGGCTCTCGCCGGACCTCATAGTCGACAATGGCGGGGATGACAACCAAGGAACTAGATATTCCGAATTTTGCGAGCCACGCCCGAATCGCCCCGGACGTCTTTGGGTGAGCCAGCTCCGATAGCGGGGTAGAGTCGAGAAAGACCGCGAGTCTCAAGAGTCGCGGCACCACTTGCCGGAACGGGTCCCCTCCAGCGCCGCGAGCAAAAGGGGAAGGGTCTCGCGATCGTAGTCCGAGTCCTCCTGCGCCCACGTTTCTATGAGCGCGATGAACTCCGGCATGGCGCGTTTCGCCGCGTCGCTCATCGCAATCCCCTCTGCGGTCGGGTTCGGCTTCAGGTCTTCGTAAAACACCACCCAAGTGTAGCACGAGCGACGGGCGTTCCAAGATCTCAGCGTGCGAAGGCCGAACGGGCCGCAGCGAGGCTTTCCGGCGTGCCGATGTCGAACCATGGGCCTTCGATTGGCACGCCACGGATGTCCAGACTGGCCGCAACGAGGCCCGCGATCGCGGCCGGGAGTTCGTGCTCGCCCCGCTCGGATAGTTGAAGGGCGTCGATCTCAGGCCAGACCTCCGGGCCGAGCACGCCCAATCCAGCGTTGTTCCAACGCGTCGTCGATGTGCCCCGCGGCGGCTTTTCGATCATTAGGGTCACGCGAAAGTTGTCATCGACGTAAACGGCGCCGCCCGCAAAGGGATCCTCGACTTCGTTGAGGGCGATGGCCGCATCGGCGAAACGGGACTTGCGGATGACCTCACGGTAGTTCTTCGGGTGGATGAGGATGTCGCCCCAGCCGAAGAAGAAGCGTTCATCGCCCACGAACTCTCGGGCGAGGGCGAGGGCGGCGGCGGTGCCGTTGAGCTGCTCCTGGCGAAAGTACGTAATTCGAACGCCGGACTGGGAGCCGTTTCCGACGCCCGCTTCCAGCTTCTCCGCGAGATAGCCCGTGACAATGGCGAAGTCGTCCACGCTGGCGGCAATCAGCCCATCAATGATGCGAACGATGATCGCGCGGCCACCAACCTCGATGAGCGCCTTGGGCGTGGACTCGGTGAGCGCCCCGAGGCGAGAGCCACGGCCCGCGGCGAGCAGCACCGCCTTCACAAGCGGAAGACCTCGAGGCCAGCGGAGGCATGC
>JANXYE010000446.1 GCA_025350285.1 Chloroflexota bacterium | reverse complement strand
GTTCTCCAAGGCGATCGCGCGCTGCAACAGCGTCGAGGACGTTATTAACACGATGATCAATCAGGCCTTCCAGGCGCTGGGGTTCGGCGAGGGCTTCACCATTGAGGAAGCGCGCACCGCCTGGCGCGAGATCGGTCCTTTGCTAGACAAGGCCGAGGAGCAGGTGGCCGCCGTCGCCGAGTCTAGCGGACGGGCGCCCGCAGCCATCCCAGACGCTGCCGGTCCGTCGGCGGCGCCGGCCGCGCCAGAGCCACCGCCAGCCCAGTAGCGCTCGGCGGCCATCGTTCCAGCGTCTGCCCGCCCATGTAAACTGGCGGCATGGCTGAGTTCCACATCCCCTTCTTCCGGCCCGCGATCGATGAAGACGACATCCAGGCCGTTGTCGAGACGCTCCGCAGCGGCTGGCTAACCACCGCCGGCAACGTGAAGGCCCTGGAGGCGGAGCTCGCCGCCTACGTGCAGGCCCCGTTCGTGAACGCCGTGAATTCCGCCACGGCCGCGATGCACCTCGCCCTCGCGGCCTGGGACATCGGCCCCGGCGACGAAGTGCTCACCACGCCCTACACGTTCTCAGCAACCGCGACGGTCGTCGTTCATCTCGGGGCGACACCCGTCCTCGCCGACATCCGAGCCCACGACTTCAACATCGACCCCGCCGAAATTGAGCGACGCATCACGCCGCGCACGAAGGTGATCATCCCGGTCCATTTCGCCGGCGAATCCTGCGCGATGGACGAGATCATGGCCCTCGCCCGGCCGCGTGGCATCAAGGTCCTGGAGGATGCGGCCCATGCGATCGGTTCGATGTACCGCGGGAGGATGATCGGCAGCATTGGCGATGCCACCGCCTTCAGCTTTTACGCCACCAAGAACATGACCACGGGCGAAGGCGGCGCGGTCGCGAGCTTCGACGAGGCCTTCAGCGAGCGCGTCCGGCGGCTGACGCTGCATGGCATGAGCAAAGACGCCTGGAATCGTTATGACGCCGGAGGCAGCTGGCGTTACGACATCGTGGAGTTCGGATTTAAGGACAACCTGACCGATTTCGCCGCCGCGCTCGGCCGCAGCCAGCTCGCGAAACTCGATCAGCTGACCGAGCGCCGCACGGCCCTCGCCCAGCGCTACTTCGCAAACCTGCGGGATGAGGAGCACCTGATTCTCCCCGGCTTCAGCGAGGAGAACCGGCAGGCCTGGCACCTGTTCGTGGTGCGCGTGCGAAACGAGTCTTCGCCGGTCCCGCGCGACGACGTTATCCGGCAACTGGCGGCGCGCGGCATCGGGACCTCCGTGCACTTCATCCCCCTGCATTACCACACCGCCTACCGGAAGCTCGGCCACTGGCGCGATGGCGACTTCCCGGTAGCCGAGAAGGCGTTCGAGGGCGCAATCAGTCTCCCGCTTTTCCCGGACATGACCATCGTCCAGGTGGATGAAGTCTGCGAAGCGCTGCGGGAGATCTTGAGCGGTGTGTAGCCGGAGGCAGGTGAACTACAGAAACCACCGAGGTTGCGGCAGAGGACAGAGAGGGCGCGCTTTACCGCGGAGCGCGGCTCGTCGTGCCGAACCCCCCTCCGCCGCAACGGGCTACGGCTATTGACCGGCTGGCGCCAACCGCAGCTGGGTGCGAACCGAGCGGAGCGCCTTTTCGAGGCGGGCGGCCTGGCTCATGAGCTGCCATTCCTGGCGCTGGCGGATGCGCGTCTCGGCGACGGCCAGGTCTTGTTTGCGGGCGTTGATGAGGAGGAATTCGACCATTGCTGGCCTCCTTGTGAGGAATAAATGAATGTTCATTCATTCAAACCAGGAAGTCAATAGGTCTTTTGGCGGAACACCCCACCCGTCCGGGTAGCTGCTGCCGGGCTTACAGGTCGTCTGGTGTGATTCCGGTCTTACGAGAAATCCGGCTGAGCATCACTGGACCGATCTCTTCGCTGTCGTGAAACGCAAACGTGTAGTCGGCCCACCCTTCCCGTGCCAGGGTCCGATGTGAACCACGCTCACGCTTGACCTCCCAGCCGGCCCGAGTGAGGGCCGCCAGGACTTCCCGGGCGCGGGCGGCTCGCCACTGGCTCATGCGGGACTGAATGCGAAGCGCAGAGGAAGTGCGCCACACTCCCCGTGCTCAAGACGATCAGCCAGTGTCCGCAGCGCGATCGCTTGCGCGCTTGCCGCCGCCGCTTCGCGCGTTAACCCGTAGGCCAATGCCCCGGGTATCTCGACGACCTCGGCGATCCAGCGCCCATCGTCTTCCTGGTCGAATTCGATTGTCAGGTCCACACCCGAATGATACTCGATTGGCTGGCGGCCTGGGGCACGTTCTCACACCGCCGCTACCCGATGTAGAGAGCTCCGTCAGCGCAAGGACCAGGTGGGCCCCTGTGGCGAATCCTTCAGTTCGACGCCGAGGTCGGCCAACCCGTCCCGAACACGGTCGGCCAGCGTCCACTGTTTCGCCGCGCGCAGATCCGTTCGCAGGCTTACCAAGAGGCCGATGAACGGCGCTGCCTCCAGCGAAGTGGCCGCAGGCGCCTGAAGTATGAGGCCGAGGACGTCGGCGAGCGTCCGCAGTTCGGCCTGGCCTTCCGAAATGTCGAAGCCTTCGTCTCGTGCCCGGTTGATTCGGTGGCTAAGGTCGAACAGCGAGGCTAGCGCCTTCGACGAGTTGAGGTCCTCGTCCATCGCCGCGATGAACTC
>JANXYE010000437.1 GCA_025350285.1 Chloroflexota bacterium | reverse complement strand
GCCCTGCGTGCCGAGCTTCGTCGCATCGAAAACGAGGCGGGTGACGCGGAGGTCGCCGCGTCTCGGAATGACGAGGAGCTCAATGCTGAAGCACTTGCGATCGTGGCTGAGGGAGAGATCGCGGGTCGGGAGGCGCTTCAGATCGCGGAAGCCGAATTGGACGATCCGCGGCCTGCGAATCACCTTCGACCTCGACTGACGTAGACTGCGCCAATGCCCCTCGTTGCCAGCCGGCACATCACCGCCTTTCTGGATGGTGAGGATAGCCCCGACATTTCCAACCCGATCCACTCGACTGAGGTCGCGGCGGAGTACGGCTTCCGTGCGGCGCTGGTCGGTGGCGTGACCGTCTACGGCTGGTTCGTTCCACCGATCCTCGAAGCGCTGGGAGAGTCGTGGCTTGATTCCGGCTGGGTCGATGTCTCCTTCCGGCGGCCGGTGTACCCCGGCGATGAGATGACCGCGGCAGTCTCCGGCGTGCCTGCCGGCGTTGCGATCGAGATGACGAGTGGGGCCGGGGAGCTGTGTCTCCACGGCACGGTCGGCCTCGTGGCGCCCGCCTGGGCGAGCGAGTTCTCGGACGTCCCATTTCGTTCGCCGGTGGAGGCCGCGAACCCGATGCCCGAGTTGTCGCTGGATGACGCCCCTATCGGCCGGGAGCTGCGGCCGATGTTCGTACCGCTGAGCGTGAGCGAGGCCGAAACCTACGCGGACGAGAAGCAGCGCGACCCGCACCCACGCTGGCGAGCCCCGAAGCCGCGGCTCCACCCGGGCTGGCTCGCGGCGCGCATGACCCCGCTCCTGAAACATTCGTACCGCTACGGGCCGTCGATCCATACGCGGTCGCGGATCCTGCACCTGGGGCCGGGCTTCGCGGGGGTGGCTGTCGTGGTCAACGGGCGCTTCGTCGCTGCGTTCGAACGCAAGGGCCACCACTACGCCGTGCTCGATGGGCTCGTCAGCTCGGTTGAGGGCGAGCCCATCGCTCGGCTGCGCCACACCACGATCTTCCGAATCGCCCGCCCCGCGAGCTGAGCGTCTGGCTTCACCCGAGGCCTCGCCGGTTCGCGAAGCGCCGCGGGAGCTGGTCGGGATACGCCCGGACGACCGGGTCGAAGGCTTCGGAACAGGCGTTGACTAATTCAACGATGGCCGCTTTACGGCTCACCCCAGCTGTGGAGGTGAGCGGCGCGCCGATTCGTACGCTGTAGCTACCGTTTCGCTCCCGCACGCAGAACACGGGAAGGAGCGCGGCGCCAGTGGAAACCGCGAGGTGCGGCGCGCCCGTCGCGATAGGGTGGTGCCACCCGCCGATGCGCATGTCCGCGAGTTGGGCGCCATCTTCGTTCAGAGTGATCGAGACGACGCGGTTGGCCAGGAGGTGAGCCCGCAGCCTGCCCGTCGCCTTCATCGCGCCCACGCCGTGCGGGCCGAACATGACGCGCGAGGCCAGGTAGCGGTCTTCGACCCTGGTGCGTATGCGCGAAAGCCGGGCGATAGCCCACGGGTGGGGGCCGAAGCCATGGCGGGAGTGACTGAGGTGATGCACAGGGATCCCGGCGGCGTGAAACGCCTTCTTCGTCACGAGCGAGTGATAGCGCAGAGGCGCGACCCAGAGGATCGCGCCATGGCCACGGGCAAGGGCCGCTCTCACGTGTTCCTCGCCTTCGAGCCTGAGGGCAGGATTCCAGCCGCCAAACCAATAGCTGCGAAGGGCCGGCAGCCGTTCGACCCAGGTGTCCCGGCCACGGCCAGTGGCACGAACGAGCGAGCGTCGGCCGCCCCTGTTGAACGGGCGGTAAGACGCCAGGATGTCCGGGAAGGCGACGACCAGCGCGAGCCGCCACCAGTAGCGTTCCGGGCTCCAGGCGACCATGAAGGCAAGGCCAATCTGTGCGAGGAGGACGCACCCGCTGACGGCGACGCGAACCTGTTTGAGCGCGGAGAGCGCCAGCGGTTGAAGGCTCACCGGTCGCTCCGTGGGGCCAGCCCGAGGCGGCCGGCCATCCCCACGCGCTGCACTTTGCCCGTCGGCCCGACGGGAATGGAATCGAGGAACACGAACTGGCGAGGCACCTTAAACGACGAGAGCTCGGTCGCGAGGAACTTGCGCAACTCCTTTGCCGAGATGTCCGACACGGCGATGATCGCGGCCGCGGGCTCTTCCCCGAGCGTTTCGTGAGGGACGGCGAACGCCACCGCCTCGCGCACGGCCGGGTGGCGCAGGAGTGCCTCCTCGATTTCCCGTGGGGCGATCTTCTCGCCGCCCCGGTTGATCAGCTCCTTCAGGCGCCCGCTGAGGTAGAGGTAGCCTTCGGAGTCGATGTAGCCTTCGTCGCCCGTCCGGAACCAGTCGCCCGCAAAGGCCGCCGCATTCGCGTCCGGGTTCTCAAAGTAGCCCGAAGTGACGTTCTCGCCGCGGATGGCCACTTCCCCGCGTTCGCCCCACGGCAGTTCGTTGCCTTCAGAGTCGAGGACCGTGAAGCCGGTGAAGCCTTCGCGTCCGACCGAGCCGGGCTTGCGTGTCCCCGGCGGCAAGGGGTTCGAAGCGATCTG
>JANXYE010000434.1 GCA_025350285.1 Chloroflexota bacterium | reverse complement strand
GGTGAAGTTCTGGAACACCATGCCGATGCCGTGGTGGCGGGCATCGGCCGGGGAATGAAGCCGAACCGGGTGGCCGCTAATGCTGAGAACGCCGCCGTCCGGGTGGTAGTACCCGTACAGCATCTTCATCAGCGTGGACTTGCCGGCCCCGTTCTCCCCCAGGATGGCCAGAATTTCCCCGGCGTACGCATCGATGTCGATGGCATCAGCAGCAACCACATCGGCGAATCGCTTGCACAGGCCGCGTGCGCTGAGCACCGGTCCCGTCGGAACGACGGTCCGCTCCTGGGCCACTTCGGCTGCTTCGGCAATCATCGCTCGCCCTCCCCACGGAGCATGCTGGCGCAGACGAAGTCGTAGCTCTGCCAGATGTGGGCGCGCAGCAACGCTGCCGCCAGCCGTCCGTCGTTCCGAAGCAGCGCCCGGAGGATAGCCGCGTGCTGTTCGTAGGTGCGGGCCACTCGGTCGGGATTGATAAAGTCGCGCATCCGTAGCGCATGCAGGCGGTTGTTGATGTTGCGCAGCATCGGCGTGAGCACGCTGCTCCCGCTGGCGACGGCCAGGGATTCGTGGAAGTGCTCGTCGGCGAAAACCAGCTGGACGTTCGCGCTTGTTGCCCCCGCTGGGGTGGCCCAAAAGTCCAGCAGTTCGCGGAGCTCGCGGCTCGCGTCCCGGCGGGTGATCCGCTCGGCGATCCGTTCTTCCAAAGCCACGCGCATGACGTAGAGGTCATCCATCTCATCGAGGTTGACCGAGGCAACCTCGTAGTACGCCCTCGGCACATGAAGCAAGAGGGATTCGCGGGTGAGCATCCGGAGCGCCTCGCGCACGGGTGTCCGGCTGAGGCCGTAGCGCTCCGCCAGGCCCTCCTCCGTGATCCGCGTCCCGGGCGGGAGCACATTCCGCAGGATTTCCATGCGAACGTCATCGACGACTTGCTGGGTGCGAGTCGCGGACGCATCGCTGGCGTTGCTCAAGGTCGATTGCATACAACCGGAGCGTGACGGCCCCGGATTTCCGTCCCGTTGCGCCTAGATTACAGTCAGATGAACGGCGGCCCGCGACCGATGTGCATGCAATCGGGTACAACTCACACCTTGGAGCGATCGGCGATTCCAGTCGCGATCAGCGAATGGTAGGCGGTAGGATCCCACCGGCCCAACGCCGCCAGCTGAGGCAAGCATGATCCGGGCGTGACCACATCGGCCGCTGCAAGCCCGGCGTCGGGAAGGAACTTCACGCCGGAGGAGGCGGTGTTTATTACGGCGACGTCATCAGCCGCTCCACGTTCACTGCCTCCGCCGCCGAACTTCCCGACCGCATCCGGGCGCTCAAAGCGGCGGGCTACACCAAGTTCGCAGTGCAACTGGTCCACCGGCACGAAGACGCTATCGAGGACTAGGCGCGGCTCCTCCACCTCGTTTATGCCCCAGCCGCAGCAGATATGCATTTCCGCCGGCTCGGTCCAAGGAAGACGAATAGACACGCACTCGATCACCGCAACCTCCCGTGTACCGGCTCCGGGGACCCACCTGACATTGGCACGGACAGGCCGCGGTCGAAGAGTCGCCTTGCCGCGAATGTGGTCCGTGGCGCTGCCTGGGCTGGCAGCCGGACAACCGCCGAGTGGTGACCGACAAGACGGGCGAGCGGAGCGTGCGATTCGATCCCGAAAAGCCGGTTCTCGTTGCTCACTACTAGCAGGGTGTTGAAAAACTCATTTGTCGTAGATTTATGCCCCGCGTACAGGTTCAGAAACGCACGTTGAGTGATGTGTTATTGTCGAGTCGGGCGAAATAGAGGGCTTAAATCAACACCCTGCTAGGCGAGGTTGTGGCGAAGAGCGAATGCGGTCGCCTCTGCTTTGCTGCGCACACCGATCTTGGAGTAGATGTTCGTGATGTGACGCGCGACGGTACGTACGCTGAGCACCAGGTCCTGGGAGATCTCCATGTTGGTTCTGCCCGCCGCAATCAGCCGGAGCACATCGAGTTCACGAGCCGTGAGGCCGGCTGGGCGAGCGGGCCTGGCCGAGCGACTATCGCCCTCGGCAGTCTCCTCCCGGCCCTCGTCGGCGCCTTCGAGGCCCGGCCGAATTGGCGCCGGCGGCTCTACTGGACCTGCGCCCACGCAGTCCGCCGCAAGGTGCTCATCGAGGATTCGCCGAGCGTCGGCGTCGAGGCTCGCGGTCACACCTGCGAAGGGTGCGCGCAATACGACCCGCGCGCGGGGCAGGGCCGCCGCGATCTTTGTAGCGGCATCCACCCAGATCGGGTGCGCCGGTATCAAGAGGGGAATCGCGATGGGCCGGGCAAGGGCCACCAGGTCACAGTCGCGCACGGCTGCCGCATACGCGGGATGGCTTGGGTACACTTCATCGAGCATGGCATCGGCCAGTCGGACGACCGCGGTAGCTTCGAGGTCCTTGATGTTGGCCCCGATCGCCAAGCGATACCAGGTCCGGGCTTGTTCACGACTGGCGCCATCGGGCGGCGCGTTCGCGTTGTCTCGCGTCGGACGGCGCATGGCCAGGTGAAATGTGACGCTGAGAACGAGGGCCGGCCGCGATGCGGCGAACGCAGCCGCCGCGAAGTTGCCCCAGGCCCATCCCTCCAGATGGAACGGCCGCCCGATCACGCCCGCCACGGCGCCGACATCGGCGACCATCTGCTCGAAGGTGTACGAGCCCTCTATCGGTGAGGACATGCCCGCTCCGCGCCAGTCGAAATGCCAATATGGTTGGCCACGGCCGAAGGCCTCCGAATAGGCACGGCTGGCTGGCACTTCGCCGTAGATGCGCTGCGACGGCTCACCGGGGTCGTTCACCCCAAGGAACGGCGTCCCTTTGCCGGGTTGGCAGAAATAGGCGATGCGGGCGACCTCGACCTCATGGCCGACGTGCGCGCGTACAATCAGGTCGACTGCCGGGTTATGATGGAGGCGATTACCTGCCTTCGCCGGCGCACGACTCACGGCCAACCCTCTCCGGCAGTTAATGCTTCGCTTGCCTGAACTATGGAGGTTCACGCCGTGGTCGCTCGTAGTTCAACGTCACACTCCCTGCAGGTCCACTGGCTTCCGGTCCCCATGGCCCGGGAAGGTCGGCCTAACATTCACACCCGGACAAAAGCAGGCAAACGCCGGCAAGCGACAGCCTCTGGGACCGTGACTCGCTGACGAATGATGAGCAGACGAGGGCAATTACGTTACAAGAGATAGAGGGAGAGTTGGGTAAATGGAATACATTGATGTGTTTAGTTTCAATGATGATCTTGCCAGAGTGTGGGCCGATGGAATGTTTAGCGGACTGGAGATTATAAAATGGCATCCCTAACATTCCAAGATCTTGGAAACAGGCGAGCCTGTAAACTCGTATGAGGAACTCGTCCAATATATGGCGCGAAGTTATAATAACGGTTATATAGCAACGCGACGAGGGGAGGGCGATCCCGCCAGCGACCAAGGCGCTGAAATACTGCGGAACCTGAGCGGCTCAATGCCGGGGGACCGTGCTAGGCGGCCACCACATGGAGGACCGCGAAGTGTCGGTGAATTCTCCTGGACACGTCTGGAAGACCTGTTCGCGGGTGTAGTCCGTGTATCCGCGCCTATTTCCGAAACGAGCGTAGCAGTCTGCGAGACGCTTGAAGAAGCCGAGGTCGATGCCGCCAAACTCGGTCGAAGACAAAGCGGCCCACTGTTCCTGCGATTGCTAGAAGTACGCGACGACCACGTCTCCTTCGACGCTGGCGTCCCACTGACGCGGGCGGCGCCGGACCAGCGCCGGCCAGGAGGGCGAATCGCCGGGACGAGCTTGCGCGCTACCGAGTTCAGGGGTGGCAGGGCAGCGTCCGTGGCCCACGCCGGCAGCTACGAGAGCTTGCCGGCGGCCATAACCGCACTGAAGACCTGGATCGTGGCCCAGGGAGAACGTCCGCTGGGCCTGCCCTACCAGCGCCATCCGAACCCACCCGCGATTGGATTCGAGACGGGACTATGGGAAACCGAACTTGTCTGGCGCGTAGAAGAGGGAGACTCCGATGTGCTTGGTTCCGCTCGAAAGCGCTTCGCGACTTCAGGGCTGGCCATGCCACCGGCATCCCGATGCCTTCGCCGACACCCTGCGAGAACTCAATCCGCCGAACCTTTTTAACCCATCGGCCTGGACGACACGGGACGACGAGCACAGCCTCTACGACTTCAAGTTCTTCCTCGACGAGGCGATCAGTGGTTGCCTCTCTGACTACCTCGCCTTCGGGCACGCGGGCCATGGCACAAATTCCTACGGCCTGAGCTACTACCTCGTGTGCGGAGACCTGGCGCTCCTGCTGCAGGTCCCCTGGGGCGGCGCCTACATGGATGCCGAACGCGCGACCCGCGAGGTGAACGCCGCACTCGATTGGGCGGGCCGGATTAGCGCGCGATTCGAGGCGGAGAACTCAAGGCCCCGCGGACGGTTCATCCTTGCTTCAAGCGGGTTCTATGGTTCGACGGTGCGGTGCCAGCTTGGCGACGGGCGGCCGGAAGCTCTCGATGCGATCGAGCGGTGGCTCCACCAGGGGTTCGTCATACACCAAGAGCGTCCGCCGGAGGTTGCCGCCGGAACCCGCATCGACCGCGTCTACCTGAACCGGGGTGCGCAACGGATGCAGATGGCAGAGCCGATCGAGGGCGCGCGAGCATCCGGTGAAGGCACGGGGCCGCAGCAGCTAGAGCACCCCAAAGTACTGGCAGACGCGGAGTTCGAAGCCGGATCAGGCCTTGACGGAGAGGAAAGTGGTTCGTCGCGTCCCGGCATCGACCGGATTGAATTAGCGGAGGCAATCGTTCGACTCTTTAAGGGGACATATGAGGCCATCACTGTAGAGGACGGACGCGGGTCGTATGTCCAGATCGCGACGTTCAACCGCTCTGGCGACGCAGGCTCAGTTATCGCCTTCGAGATCGTGGACTCAGGCCTCCGAACGAAAGCACACCGGCTGTCCGGACAATATCTCCCGTCGGAGCCGTACCTCACGCGAGACTCAGAGACTGCCTTGTAGCGGCTTGGCTTCGTCGCAACCCATGTGACGCCTTCTATCGCACCAAGACTTTGGACGATGGACGTGGAACTCTTCCCGGACGGATCCGTTTGGGCCACCGAGCTAGGAGCCTGTCGGTTTAATCGCGAGTGGGTTCGACGATACGGTAAGGGCGGATGATCATTAGTCATGCGCTCGTACCGTGACTACACACCCGACCAAGCCTTCCTCGTGCCGCCCACGTTGGCTGACCTGATTCCCGCTGGCGACCCCGTCTTCTTTCTTCACGACGTCATCCAGAGTCTCGACCTGG
>JANXYE010000404.1 GCA_025350285.1 Chloroflexota bacterium | reverse complement strand
TCTTCTTCCGAATAGCCGCTCGCCAGCAGGACGCGCACGGCCGGGTCGAACGCACGCAGCGCACGCAGCGTCTCTTCGCCGTCCATCCGGGGCAACGTCATATCGAGCACGACGATGCGGATCGGCTCGGGACTGGCGACGAACAGGGCCAACGCCTCCACCCCGTCGCGGGCGGCGATCACGCGGAACCCCGAGCGTTCGAGCATGCGCATCGTGACGGTCCGCACGGTGTCGTCGTCGTCCACCACGAGCACGGCGCCGTGGCCGCTCCAGGGGCGCGCGCCGGGGATCGCCGCCCCGCCCGCCGCCGCCGCCGATCCTTCGCTTGCCGGCAACAGCACGGTGAAGCGCGATCCCTGCCCGGGCTTGCTTTCTACGCGGATGGCGCCGCGATGGGCGCGCACGATGCCAGCCACGCCCGCCAGCCCGAGCCCCCGGCCCGTGAACTTGGTGCTGTAGAACGGATCGAAGATGCGGGCGCGGGTGGCGCCGTCCATGCCGCAACCGCTATCGGCGACCTCGACGAATACGAAGCGCCCCGGCGAGGCCTTGCCCACCGGCTGCGAAGCTTCGAGGAAGGCGGCATCGAGCGTCCGCGTGCCAGTCCTGACCGTGATCGTCCCGGGAAGATCGCCCAGCGCTTCCGATGCGTTGGTGACGAGGTTCATGACCACCTGGCGCACCTGTGTCGCGTCCGCCTCCACGAGCGGAAGGTCGGTCGCGAGGTCGTAATTGATGATGCCCCGCCGCGTCAGCGAGACCTCGATGAGGCCCAGGGTCTCGCGCACAAGGAGCGAGAGGTCGAACGCTTCGGGGGCGGCGCTGCCCTTGCCCGCGTAGGCGAGCATCTGGCGCGTCAGTGCGCCCGCGCGCTGGGCCGCGAGCTCGATCGCCTGGAGGTAGCGCGTGGCGCCCGCGCTCGCGTCCGTCTCACTCAAGGCCAGGTTGGCGTTCAGGGTGATCGCCGTGAGCAGGTTGTTGAAGTCGTGGGCCGCGCCGCCGGCGAGCACCGCGAGGCTCTCCATCCGCTCACCTTCGCGCACCCGCGCTTCGAGTTTGCCGCGTTCGGCTTCCGCCCGGCGCATCCCCGTCAGGTCGCTGAGCATGCAGAGGATCGCCCGTTCGCCATCGAAGATGACGCGGTCGGCCGAGATGAGGACATCGATTGGCCCATTTTTCGTCGCGAGGCGCAGTTCCACACCGCGCACCACTTCGCCGCTGGCCAGCAGGTCGGCCAGCTTGAGCTCGTCGAAGCGCGCGCGTGACGGATTGTAGCCGTGGCCAGGGACTTCTTCGCGGCGCCAGCCAGTCAGAGTCGAAAACGCGGGGTTGGCGTCGAGGAACCGCATCGACTCGGCGGAGATGATGAGCGTGGCCACGGGGCTGGCCTCGAACGCCTTGCGCCAGCGCTCTTCCGAGACGGCGAGGGCGTCGCGTTCGCGCTTCAGCTCGGTGATGTCGATGAACATCGCCAGGAGCACGCGCTCACCGTCGAATTCCGCGAGTTCGAGGGTGGTCAGACAGGTACGCCATTCGCCGCTTCGCTGGCGCACTTGTGCTTCGGCCCCGTGCACCGGTGGGCCGCCACGGCCGAGGGCGTAGGCCCCCGCCAGGAGAGTGCCATCGGCCGCCATCCCGATCTCCTGCCAGGTCCTCCCGAGCAGTTCAGCCGTCGTCCAGCCAGTCAGCGTTTCGAAGGCGGCGTTCGCGTCACGCACCACCTGGCTCTCGTAGGCGAACATCACCGTGGCCGCCGGGCTGACGTGAAACGTCTTGCGCCAGCGTTCTTCCGCGCGGGCGAGGGCCTCGCGCTCGCGCCGGATCGGCGTGATGTCCACGAACATTCCGGCCACACAGGTTTGGTCGCCGAGGTCTATCAACTGGATCGATGTGAGGCAGGTCACGATGGCGCCGTCCTTGCGGCGCATCTCAAGCTCGCGGGCACGGTATGGCAGACCGCTTCTCAGCAGCCTGAGCAGCTCTTCCCCAGCCACCGCGGTGACGCCCAGGCGGGCTTCATCGGCGGGCAGGGCGAGCAGCTCTTCGTGGGAATATCCGACGAGCTCGGCGAAGGCGGCGTTCACATCCAGAAAGCGGCCCGTGCTGTACGAGAGGAGCGAGGCCGGAGCGGGGGAGAGATGGAAGGCCCGCCAGAGGCTTTCGAGGGAGGATGTCGCGACCGCATCCTGCGCGGTGCCAGCCTCGACGAGGGCTTCCAGTTGGGCGTTCCGCGCGCGCAACGCCACCACTTCCGCCCGCAGCGCCGCCGCCGAGTTCGGGCCGGCGGTCTGCTTGCTCTCACTCCTGGCAACGGCTACGTCTGCCATGTCCCTGTCCGGAGCGCCACCTTCGCCGTAAGTATGGCCCGTTCGCGGCTATTGTCGCTAGGCGGCGGCGCTGGCAACGGCCATACTGACGCGGTGCAATTCCGCGCCCTCGCCTTTGATCTCGACGGTACGCTCCTCGATAAACAGGAGCGCGTGCCGCCCCGCAACTTCGCCGCCGTCAAAGCCGCGATGGCGGCCGGCTACGCGGTCATCGTCGCCTCCGCGCGCTGGCGCACGCTGGCCCAGAGCGTGGCGGACGAACTCGGCACGTCCGCGCCCGTCGTCTGCTGCTCCGGGGCGCAGGTCTGGAGCCAGCACACCGGCCGCGACCTGCTCGACCTCCGTCTGCCCGAGGCCTTCGCCCACAAGCTCTACGCGATGTGCGACGCGAACCGTTGCGTCGCCACCATCGCCGTCGATGACGACGTCTTCGTGAAGATGGACGGCCGCCCGGACCCCGCGCGGATGCCCCCCGGCATGACCTGGGTAACAGCCCTCGCGAACCGCGTCGCGCCCCACCCCCGCATCGCCCTCATCCAGGGCACCGAGACGGTTCAGCTCCTCGAAGACGCGCTCCGGGCAGAATGGGGCGAGTCTGTGCGCTTCGTCGAATCGATTTCGAGCCACGGCAAGCGGATCCTGACGCTCACGGCGGCGGGCGCGGATAAGGGCGTTGCCCTCGCTGTGGCCTGCGCCGAACTCGGCATCCCGCTCGAGTCGGTGGTCGCCTTCGGAGACGCCCAGAACGACATCGAGATGTTCCGCGTGGCCGGCGCATCGGTCGCTATGGGCCAGGCGAGCGACGACGTCAAGGCGCACGCCACCATCGTCACGGCGCCAAATGCGGAGGACGGCGTGGCCGTGGCCCTGGAGCGGCTCCTGGCCACGGGCCGCATCGCCTAGCGGAGAGGCCCTCGCTATCCCCCGGCCGCTTCCGAACCGGCCAGCGGCTGGCTTCGAGGCACGTGGACCTTCGCCCGCAGCTCTTCCATCGCCTTGAACATCATGTGGGTCGCCTCTGGGACGGTCGCTCCTGGCGGGAAGACGATCGGCTTGCCGATAATCGCCGTCGCCGGGCCGCGCCCAGCTTCCGTCGATCCCTTCGGCCGCAGGGCGTGCAATCCCTCCATAAAGACCGGCACGACTGGCACCTGCTTTTCGAGCGCGAGGATAGAGACGCCGTGTTTGAACTTGCCCATCCTGCCGGTCGTCGAACGCGTCCCTTCGGGGAAGATCATCACGTTCCACCGTTTGTCGATGAGCCATTTCGCGTAGTTCAGCGTCGCGCTCCCGCCGCCCCGCCTGATGGGGAACGAACTGAGGGCGAGCGAGTTGTACCAACCCTGCTTCTGGTATCCCTTGCGCCCCTTCAGGAACCACCGGTCGGCGGCCGCGCCGAAAGCGAGGCGGCTCTTCACCTTCTCGGGCAGCGCGTGATGCAACACGAGGCTATCCAGGTGGCTGCTGTGGTTGCCGATAAAGATCGCTGGCCCCTTGAAATCGTCCAGGTTCTCGCGCCCGAGGATCGTCATCGGGTCGCAGGCCGCGACCACATGCTTCGTGATCGTGCGTTCACGCAGCGCCCGCCGGACGATGCGCGCGGGCCACCGAATCTGCCACGGGTGCGGCCCCGTCGTTTCCGTGGACTGGCCGAGGAGCCGCACGAACAGCGGCAGGTCGATCGCCGGCAGCACCGTAAAGCGGATCCGCCCGCTGGAGGATTGTTCGACCGCCATCCGGTGGATGGCGGCGTTGTCCGCCGCCGAAACGAGCGAGACGAAGTCGTATTCGCCGAGTAGCGCCCACTGGTCGAGGACCTTGCCGTCCATCGCGCTGATTTCGGCGCTGACTTCCGCCATTCGCTCGGGCTTCGCCAGGATCGACTTGAGGCCGGCGCTGTTGAGCTTGCTCAGGACAACGTAGGTGCCCATTTCGCCTCTCCTACTTCGCGCTCGCCTTCAGAATGTCGGTGAAGGTGCTGACATCCATCGCCGGCAGGGTGGTTATCGAAACCGTGCCCCGCGCGCCGAGTTCGACGGAGATGCGGGCCACGACTTCGTTGCTCGGCGCTTCGAGGATGGTCACGAAGTCGTACAGCCCGAGCACCGCGTACTGGGAGATCACCCGGCCGCCCATCGACTCCAGTTCCTTGTTCACTTCCTGGAGCCGTTCGGGGCGCTGCTTGAGGGTCTTGCGGCCCTCATCGGTGAGCGAACTGAGCATCAGGTAGGTCGCCATTGAGCACCCCTCGGTTACGGATAGGGCAGCAATACTAGTACCAGCTATAGAACCTGTAAATGACTCCGCACGGGTAGCTGGACTCGCCGCCCAGACGCCCACCGTAGCCCCGCCCCCTCCGTGGGGCGTGAGCGTAGCCCCCAACCCTCTCGCCGGTCCCCCTGACGGTTCGCGTCCCCTACCCATCTCCCCTCACCCGTCCTTCCGGGGAAGGAGGGGACGAGCCGCCTGCCACCGCCGACTCCCAGCTCGGCCCGCCAGGTTCAACACTCCACACACGACCCCACGCGGCGATCCACACCCGCCGGCGCACGCCCACTACTGGACATCCGCATGGCAATCGCATCCGCACCGTACCGTCCACGACACACCACACCCGGGCGCACGCATCTCCCGTCGTGCACCCACCTCCCGCGCCTCGCGTCTCTCCTCTACGGTGTGGTCACCACACGATCACCTCACGAATTTCGCCGCGGCCGTCGCCGTCTACCGGCCAACGCCAACGAGCCGGTAGACCGCCCCTTCGCTATCCGAGAGCACGTAGACTTCGCCCGCCTCGTCCTCGCCGAACGAACTGGGTCCCTTCTTGAGGGGGCCAAGGTCCACGGCCGCGTAGCCAGCGCCGTCTCCGCGCAGGGCGCGCAGCTCGGCCGTGCAGTAGTCCGTGAACAGGTAGAACCCCGCCAGCGCGGGCACGGCGGCCCCCCGGTAGACGTACCCGCCGGTTATCGAGCAGCCCTCATCGTGGGTGTACTCGAAGACCGGCGGGACCTTGCCGGACGCGTCGCAGCCGGTCTTGGGGCGGAAGCAGTGGGTGCCTTCGAGCGCGCTCCAGCCGTAGTTCTCGCCGCCCTTGCTGGCCGCCAACTGGAGGTCCACTTCCTCCACCTCGTTCTGGCCGACATCGCCGATCCAGACGTCGCCGGTCTTGCGGTCGAAGCTGAAGCGCCACGGGTTGCGCAAGCCATAGGCCCAGATCTCGGGTTTCGCCCCGGCTTTGGCCGCGAACGGGTTGTCCTTCGGGATGGCGTAGGGCGCGCCGCCGTCAACATCCAGCCGCAAGATCTTGCCGAGGTACGCGCCGAGGTCCTGGGCCGTGCGGTCCGGGTCGCCCGCGCCGCCGCCGTCTCCGGTACCGAAGTAGAGGTAGCCGTCCGGGCCGAACGCGAGCATGCCGCCATTGTGGTTCGGGTACTTGTCGGGGATGGCGAGCATGACCTTGCCGCTGGCCGGGTCGGCCTTCGCGGCGCCCGGGGCCACGTGGTACTCGGCGAGCGTGTCCGCGTGCTGGCTGTTGCTGGCGGTGTATGCGACGAAGAAGCGGCCGTTCTGCTCGAACCTCGGGTGGAAGGCGAGCCCGAGGAGGCCGCGTTCGGACGCTTCGGAGTCGACCAGCGTGTGGATGTCGAGGAACGGCGCGGCCTGCACCTGGCCGTCCTTCACGATGCGGATGACGCCCGCCTTCTCCAGCACGAACAGCCGCCCGGAACCGTCGCCCGCGTTCGTGACGAAGGTCGGCTCGCTGAAGCCCTTCGCCACGAGTTGGAGCCCGACGGCGGGGACAGGCCCGGCGCCGGTCGAGGTGGATGTCGCGGCGGCGGGTTCGCTCGTCCGCGAAGGTTCGTCATCGCCACCACAAGCGGCGAGCAGCATGGCCGGGAAGAAGAGCGCGGCAAGGCTCAGCGGGGCAAGTCGCACGTACGCGAGTATGGACGCGCGGGCGTTCAGCGTCGGCAAAGGGGGCCCAGATACGAGTTCCAAGTTCTGGCGAACCGCTGGCGGCGAGTCAGTTCGTTAGAGTTCGTTACAGTAGTGCTACCACCAGAGTGCTACCACCAGATCTTCGTCTCCACGTCCTCTGGCTGGTCCTCCCAGTTGGTCGTCCAGAGGTGGGAGCTGAGGTACTTCCAGCCGCCGTCCGCGAGCAGGCAGACGATGTGCTGCTCGCCCGGCAGGCGTTCGCTCGCGCGCAGGGCGGCCTTCACGACGGAGCCGCAGCTCACACCCACGAACAGCCCTTCGCGCAGGGTCAGCTCCTTCGACATCGCGAAACTCGACGCGCTATCGACCACGATCCTCCCGTCGAGGACGGATTCGTCGAGCACGGGTGGGATGAAGCCGTCCTCCAGCGCGCGCAGGCCCTGGACGGCGTCGCCGGGGTGGGGGGCGGCGGCGATGACGCGCACGGAGGGCTTGTGATCCTTCAGGTAATGCCCGGCGCCGGTGAGCGTGCCACCCGTGCCGAGCCCGGCGATGAAAGCCGTCACCTGGGGCAGGTCGCGCAGGATCTCGGGCCCGGTGGTCTCGTAGTGGGCGCGGGGGTTCGCTTCGTTGCCGTACTGGTAGGGGAAGTAGTACTTGCCCGGGTTCTCTTCGACGACCTTCTTGGCGTGGGCGATGGCGCCGTTCGAACCGAGGTCGCCTGGTGTGTAGATGATCTCGGCGCCGAACGCGCGGAGGAGCGAGGTGCGCTCTTCGCTCACGTTTTCCGGCATCACGCAGACCACGTGGTAGCCCTTCACCCGGCCGATCATCGCGAGGCCGATGCCGGTGTTGCCGGAAGTCGGTTCGAGGATCGTCGCGCCGGGCTGCAGTTCGCCACGCTTCTCGGCCGCCTCGATCTTGTACTTGGCGATGCGATCCTTCACGGAACCGGTGGGGTTCTGGCCTTCGAGCTTGGCGTAGATGTGCACATCCGGCCTGGGCGCGAAGCTGCGCAGCTCCACCAGCGGCGTGTTGCCGATGAGGTCGATCACGGAAGAGTAGAGGGCCATGCTTCAGCTCCGTTTTGCCGCCAGAACGCCAAAAGCGCCAGGAGACGACTTTGCCTGATTACTTCGCGTCCTTGGCGGCTTCGTCTCTTGGCCGCCAGTCTGCTCCGCCGGCCAGGGCCGGGAGGATATCGAGCACGTCGCCGGACTTGATCGCCGTCTCCGGGCCACCCGTGTAGCGGATGTCCTCGTCATTCAGGTAGATGTTGACGAAGCGGTGGATCTTGCCATCCGGCCCGAACATCTGGGCTTTGAAGCCGGGGTAGCGGGCGTCCATATCCTCAAGGACGGCGGAGACGGTGCCGCCGGTGGCCTGCACGGTCTTCTGGCCGCCGGTCATCTTCTGGAGGACGGCGGTCACACGGACCTGGATGGAGGGGGTTTCTGCACTCATGCGTTGTTTGCTCTCAGAGAGTTTGGCCGCCAAGGCGCCAGGAGGGCCAAGATGAATTTACGTGGTTTCTTGGCGCTCCTGGCATCTTGGCGGCAATTCGTTATCCGCCGAAGGGGGCCTCGGCGTGGGGGATTGGTGAGCCGCAGAAGACTTCGTAGTCGATCAGCTCGTGGATGGTTGGGTTGTCGCCGCAGAGCGGGCATTCCTTATCGCGCCGCACTTTGACGACGCGGAACTCGAGGGCGAGGGCGTCGTAGAGGAGGAGGCGGTTCACCAGCGGTTCGCCGACGTCCAGGATGAGCTTCAGCACTTCGGTCGCCTGGATGCTGCCGATGGTGGCGCACATCGCGCCGAGGACGCCGGCTTCGGCGCAGCTCGGGACCATGCCCGGCGGGGGCGGCGCCGGATAGAGGCAGCGGTAGCATCCCTTGCCCGGGATGTAGGTCGTGGCCTGACCGTCGAACATGAGGATCGAGCCGTCGATAAGCGGCTTCTTCAGCAGGTAGCAGGCGTCGTTGACCAGGTAGCGGGTGGCGAAGTTGTCCGCGCCGTTCACCACGTAATCGTAGTCGCCGATGATGCGGAAGGCGTTCTCGCTGTTGATCGGCTCTTCGTGGGTGACCACGTCGATGTTCGGGTTGTGGGCGAGCAAAGTGTTGCGAGCGGAGACAACCTTCGGGAGGCCGATGCTCTCAGTGACGTGCAGGATCTGGCGCTGGAGGTTCGAACGGTCGACGACATCGAAATCGACGAGGCCGATCTTGCCGACGCCCGCCAGCGCGAGGTAGAGCGCGACAGGCGAACCGAGGCCGCCCGCGCCGATGATGAGGACGCTCGCTTCGATGATCTTGCGCTGCCCGGCGCTGCCGACCTGGGGCATGATCAGGTGGCGGCTGTAGCGTTCGACCATCTCTGGCGTCATAGCCGTCGGCGCGCCGCCGGCGAGTGCGGGGATAACGGCGAGTTCGTCGCCGTCCTTAAGGGCGGTGGTTTCGCCCTGCAGGGTCTGGATTTCGACCTGGTTCACGTAGACGTTAATGTGCCGCGCGAGCCGCCCGGTGGTGTCCACGAGCTGGGCATTGAAGCCGGGGAACTGAGTATCCAGGTCGGTCAGCGCTTCGCGCACGGTCGCGCCGCGGGCTTTCACGCTCGCGCGGTTGCCCACCAGGTGGCGGAAGGGTGTGGGGATGTAGACGTTGACGCTCATCGGTTCCTCCTTCGGGGATGTCTCGGCCGCGAAGCACAGGCGCACGGTTTCTCGCGTCTTCGAATCCTTTGTGTCCCGCTGGCGAATTGCTCAGCCGCCGGTCCACGCGGGCCTCGTGCTTCGAGGCTAGGCGTTACAGGTTTACACTCAGGTAGCGTTCCCCCGTATCACAGAGCATGGTGACGACGGTCTTCCCGGCGCCGAGGCGTTGAGCTACCTGCGAAGCGGCGATGACGTTCGCGGCGGCGGAGATTCCCAGCAGCAGGCCCTCTTCCCGCGCCAGGCGGCGGGTCATCGTGAGGGCGTCCTTGTCTTCGATGCGAAGCACCTGGTTATAGATGGTGCGGTCCAGCACACCCGGGATGAAGCTCGCGCCGATGCCCTGGATGGCGTGCATGCCCGCCCGGCCGCCGCTCAGCACGGGAGAACGGGCCGGTTCGACCGCGATGATCTCGATCTCCGGGCCAGCGTGTTCGCGCAGGTAGCGGCCGACGCCCGTGACGGTGCCACCCGTGCCGACACCGGCTACGAACGCATCGATTCGGCCTTCGGTCGCGTCGAAGATCTCCGGGCCCGTCGTGCGATAATGGATCTCAGGGTTCGCCGGGTTTTCGAACTGCTGCGGCATGAAATAGTCCTTGTGCTTCGCCAGCAGTTGCTGGGCCGCGAAGACGGCGCCGGTCATCCCTTCGATCGCGGGCGTGAGGACAAGCTCCGCGCCATACCGTTCGAGCAGGCGGCGGCGTTCGACCGACATGTCCTCCGGCATCGTGAGGATAAGGCGGTAGCCTTTGACGGCGGCCACAAGGGCGAGGCCGATGCCGGTATTCCCGGAGGTCGGTTCGACGATGGTCGCGCCCGGCTTGAGCGCGCCGGAGCGTTCGGCCGCTTCGACCATGGAGAGCGCGATCCGGTCCTTCACGCTGCCGCCGGGGTTGAGGTTCTCCATTTTGCCGAGGACGGTGGCCACCCCGGCGGGTATCACCCGGCGCAGGCGCACGAGCGGCGTGCCACCGATCAGTTCGAGGGCGGATTCGGCGATCGCCGGGCGAGCGTGGGAAGTAGCAGTCATATGTTGTACCTCCCGGCGACGGCGTGCGGCTCACGTTCGAGCAGGTCCGCGATCGAATACTCGGCGAGGATGGTGGTCGTCGCGCCGCGGATCCGTTCCCAGATCTCGCGTTGGCCGCACTGGTGGGGGTGGTCGGTCACGCCGGCCGGTTCATCGAGCCAGGCGACGGGCGAAAGGCTGCCTTCAAGCGCCTGGATAACGTCGAGCACCGTGACGGTAGCGGGGTCGCGCACGAATTCGTGGCCGCCAGCGGGGCCGCGCATGGAGCGGATGAAGCCGGCCTTGCGCAGGGTCGTGAGGAGCTGATCCAGGTATTGCTCCGGGATGTGGCGGCGCATGGCGATTTCGGAGGATTGCAGCGGCCCCCGGCCGTAGTGGCCGGCGAGTTCAATCAGGGCGCGAAGGCCGTAGTCGCTGCGAGTTGAGACGCGCATGGAAATAGGGGTGAGGGAGGAGGGTTCGCCCGCCATCCTTCGCCCGGCCGCCTTTCTCGATAAAGTCGAGTGAATGTGTCAACAATCTTAGCTGGCGGCGTAAGCGGGGCGCAAGGGGCGGCGTTGGGTCCTGAATCGCGGCGGCTCGAGGGGCCGACTCACGCGGGAACGGGTATTGGCCGAGCAATTTGGAGCGTTGTGGTTGTCCCGTGACGCAAGCCGCCCATTTCGAGAGATGCTGGTTGCCAGGACGCTCCTCGGAGGACGAAACGAGCTATAGTGGCCGTGTTCCACGGCGACGACTTCGAGTGCCGAACCCAAGCCCGCAACTCCTCAATCGAATCAATCTGATCCGGTGTGAGCCAACCTTCGCCCCATTCATCTACATCCACGACCATCTCCGTGTAGAGGGTGGAGCCGCCGTGCTTATCCACGGCAATACGGCGAATTTCACTTGGCACCGGGCATCCTCCTGCGGAAATCTGCGGTCCAGCGAGTTGGATCGTGGGAGTAGGCCGTGACGATCATCCCGTAAGGCGTAACGGCAAGACGCGTAGAGTCAGTGTAGATTTCGGGGATAGAGGGTGGTTCTGGCATGACTTGACCTAACTTCAGTGACTGCTTGGATAGCATGCTACGCGACAGCCAAGCGTCGGCCAACGCGGATAGACGGTCGACTCATTCCAGTCCGCCAGCAGCCAGGTTTGCGCACGGCGTTCATGAAGGCGGGACCACCGCGACAGTCTTCGGGGCACGCAGGCGAAACACCTCGCCGGGGCGCATCCCCATCACCAGCATCGCTATCACGCCCAGCCCGATGTTAAAGAGCGTGCTGAAGACGTGGACTCCCACGGCATAGGCGACCGCATC
>JANXYE010000358.1 GCA_025350285.1 Chloroflexota bacterium | reverse complement strand
GCGAGGGCCCCCTGCCGCTTGCCGCCTACCGCAAGGTGATGGGCATCGTCTGCGATCCGAAGGCGGAGCTCGTGATCGCTGGCCGCGTTGGCAGCGCCGCATGGCCGTATCTCGAAACCGAGACGGCCTGCCGCGTGCGCCTCCTGAGCGAAGAGCGGGGGATGGCCGCGGCGGGCCCTGAGCATCGCGTTCGCTCGATGGCCGGGTTCCTTCTCGATGCCGTCGGTATCAGCGGCTTCTTCGAACGGATGGCGCAGCTCGGTGACGGTATCGTTATCGACACGCGCGTGATCGAGGCCCACCTCGGGCTCAAACCATCGCGCGAGGATCGGTTCCAGAGCGATCTCCTGAACTTCAACGGCGTCCGCGACCCGTTCCTGCGCGAATTCACCCGCTCCGCGCACTGGGCGCCGAAGCCAGTCCTGCTCGGCGGCCACTCGCTCGTCTCGGGCGGTCTCATGGCCCTGACGGACGTCGCCTGGCGCGAGGAGGACATCCGCAAGGCCGTTCGCAACGCCCCGCTCAAAGCGCAACGATAGTCCCGTGGATCAGGCGCCCTCGGCTAACTCGGAACTCGGAACTCGGGACTCGGAAGTCGGCGGAGCAGGCTACGCCGAAGTCGTCGTGAACTCCGGGCAGCCCGCCCGGATGGCGTTCACCTACGCCGTCCCGGAGGGCCTGGGTCCGGTCGCCGGGCAGGCCGTGTTCGTGCCTTACGGCCCGAAAGTGCTGCAGGGGATTGTCCTTTCCCTCGCGGCGACCACGGAACTCGCTGAAGTCCGGCCGATCGCCGCGCTCGCTGACCCCGAACCGGCGATCGACGTGACGCGCATCGCCCTCGCCCGCTGGCTGAGCGCGAAGTACCTCGCGCCGCTCTGGGATTGCGTGAGCGTCTGCCTGCCGAGTGGCTACGGGCAGAAGGCCGTGACGATGGTCTCGCCGATCGATATCCCGGTCCTCTTGCCGATTTACCCGGAGGACCAACGTATCCTCCAGTACATCGCGGCGAACGGCCGGGTGAGCGTCGATGCGCTCTCGGACGCTGTCCGCGGCGTCTCCCTCACGCGTCTGCGGCGTCTCCAGCGGGAGGGGCGGCTAACGGTCGTACAGGGGCTCGCTCGCCCGCCGGGCCACGCGAAGATGGAGCGCCGCGTCCAGCGGTTGCGAAGCCCGGACGCACTCATCGCCCGTGCCGAAGAGTTCGAGAAGAAGACCCCGAACTCGATAGCGGCGCGAGTCCTGCGGCTCCTTGCTGGTGTGCCGGAGCTACGGTCCGCGGTCGTCCACCAGGCCGGGGCGGGCACGAGCCACCTGCGCTCGCTGGCGAACGACGGCTGGCTGCGCGAAGTCGAGGTGCGTGTCGAACGGGACCCGCTGGCCGCGTTCCGCTTCCCCCACAAGCCGCCAGCAATCCTCACGCCCGAACAGCAGGCGATCATGAATGCGGTGGTTTTGGGCGAAGAGCACCTCCTCCACGGGATCACCGGGTCCGGCAAGACGGAAGTTTACCTGGAACTCGTCCGCCGCACGCTCGACGCCGGGAAGGGGGCGATCGTGCTCGTGCCCGAGATTTCGCTCACGCCCCAGGCCATCCGCCGCTACGGTGAACGCTTTGGCGACACCCTGACCGTCTTCCACTCCAGCCTCGGCGTGGGGGAGAAGTTCGACCAGTGGTACCGCGTGCAGCGCGGCGACGCCCGGCTCGTGATTGGCAGCCGCAGCGCGTTGTTCGCGCCAGTTTCGAACCTCGGCCTCGTCGTCCTCGATGAGGAGCACGAGTGGAGTTACAAACAGACCGACCCGCAGCCTCGGTATCACGCCCGGGAGGCCGCCCGCGAACTCTGCCGCCTGACGGGCGCGACGCTCGTCCTTGGGAGCGCGACACCGGACATCGAGACGTACCACGCCAGCGAAACGGGACAGATGCGCCGCCTCGAGATGTTGAGCCGCGTTTCCCCCGGCGAAGACGGTGCCACCAGCGAGGGCCGTCTCCCCCAGATTTCGGTGATCGATATGCGTGAGGAACTCAAGCGCGGCAACCGGAGCATCTTCAGCACGCCGCTCGCGCGGGCCGTGCGCATCGCCCTCCAGCGCGGAGAGCAGAGCATCCTCTTCGTGAACCGTCGCGGCTCGGCGAAGTTCATGCTCTGCCGGGCGTGCGGCTTCATCCCCGTTTGTCCGGCCTGCGAACTGCCGATGAGCCTGGACCTGTCGGCGCCTGTGGATCCCCGCCTCCGCTGCCACCACTGCGGCCGCGGCCGGCGTCTCGAAGAGCGTTGCCCGAAGTGCGACAGCACGAAGTACCGCCCGTTCGGGGCCGGCACGCAGCGCGTGGAGCAGGATGCCAGGGC
>JANXYE010000339.1 GCA_025350285.1 Chloroflexota bacterium | reverse complement strand
GCAAGTCGTCGCGACGCCGGGCACGGTCTATCACCATCTCGTGGATGGCATGGACGACCCACGTGGCGAACCTTCGGAGCTGATGGCGAAGGCCGCCCTGCTGCTCGCGACGGAGCCGCTCGACAAGGTCACCGGACGGGTCACCTACAGCCAGGAGATCCTCGGTGAGTTCGGTTGGATGACAGGCGCGAAGGGCACAGGTGTGGACCGCAAGGGAAGCGGTTACAGTTTGGTCTGAGTTCTGAGTTCTGAGGAGGCGAATCATGGCGGAGACGTTCACGGTAATCGACAACGGGGAGGCCCATTCGATCGCGGCAGAGATGGATGCCGGCCGGGTGCGGGTGGCGCCCGGCGACCTGGGGACCGCCCTCGGGTGGGAACTCAAGCCCCAGGGGTTCTGCAAGGACGACATGTGCTATCCGGCGCCGCGCGCGGGCGAGATGGTGACGGCTAAAGGCATCGACCTCGGTGCGTTCGCGGAGCTGATCGGGCGGCCCCTGGCGCTGGACGTTGACGAACGCGCGGCCTTCCTCGGCGTGGCCGCGGCCGAACGTGCCGAGCGGCTCGCTTCGCTCGAAGCCCCGGACTTCACCCTCCCCGACCTGGATGGGAACCTGCACTCTCTTTCGGAGGCGCGGGGGAAGAAAGTCTTGCTGGCCGCCTACGGGTCGTGGTGAGGATGCCGCGATGACCTGCCAGGTTGGCAGGCCCTGTACGAAGAGCTGAAAGACGACAACTTCACGGTCATCACCGTAGGCATCGAAAAGGACCCCGAAGATGCGCGGCCCTTCATTGAGGTGGCGAAACCGGCACACCCGAGCCTTATCGACACGGAGCACCTGGTCCCGGACCTCTATAACTGGGTCAACGTCCCGACGATTGTCTGGATCGACGAGGCCGGGATGATCGTGCGGCCGAACGATGTGGCCTTCGGCAACAACACCTGGTCGCATGTCACCGGCCTCGATTCGACCAAGCACATCGAGGCGGTCCGTGCCTGGGTCAAGGGGGAGACGACGCCGCCAGCGCCCGACTGGGTGCGCGAACGCCAGCTGCTCCCGACCGCCGACGATCAACTCGCACGGGCGCATTTTGGGCTCGGCTGGTGGCTTTCGAATCAGGGCCGCGCCGAAGCGGCGGAGCGCCACTTCGTCCGCGGAGGCGAAATTGCGCCCCACGATTTCATGATTCGGCGGGGCAGCATGCCCATCCGCGGCATGAGTTCGGCCGGGCCGGAATTCTTCCAGATGGTTCAGGACTGGACGACGGCCGGGAAGCAGTACTACGTGCCGATAGCGGACTAGCCGTTGGCCGTTAGGGCGGGTCTGAAGCGCCGCCGGGCTGCAAGGGGAGGGACCGCTATGGCCGAGGAACTTGGCGCGATCGACTTGGGACGGATTGTGGAGGAGGCGCCGGACGCCCTCATCTTCGCCGACCGGGAGGGCGCCATCCGGCTGTGGAACGCGGCCGCGGAGCGGCTCTTCGGCTTTTCGGCGGCCTAGGCCCTGGGCCAGTCGCTCGATATCATCATCCCCGAGGCTTTTCGCGAACGGCACTGGACCGGCTTCGAGCGCGCCCTCGCGGACGGGGACACGAAGTACCGCGGCCAGGTGCTCCCAACGCGCGCCACCCGTAAGGGCGGCGGCGATTTCTATGTTGAACTGAGCTTCTCCATGCCGCACGGCGCGGGCGGCGAAGTCATCGGCGCGCTTGCCCAGGCGAGAGACATCACGGAGCGTTTCGAACGCGACCGCACAATGCGGCGGCGATTGCGGGAACTGGAGCAGGCGCCGCCAAAGGCGGAGTGACCGGTCAGACTTTCCTCGCGGCGCGTTCCTTGCGGTAGGTGATGCACATGTAAAGCGGGCCATCACGGGCCGTCGTGTGCATGTCCATGGCATACACGTGCGTGGTTGCGTGCGTCGCGATCCAGCGGTCCACGACCGCCTCCAGCGACTCCGGCGTCGCCGCCTGGAGGACGGTGATACCGAGTTCGTTCGCGGCCAGGTTGAGTTCGCTTGCCATTGATACCGCGACTGTAACGGCAGAACCACCGGCCGGGCAACGCGCGGGTTGACGCGAGCGACGCCGCGTCCAGAATTGGCCTAACGAGACGATGGAGGCGCGCCCATGCTGGACGAACTGGCGGTACTGGTCGCCGAGCGCGATATCCGCAACGTGCTCTTCCGCTACGCCAAAGGCGTCGATCGGCTCGATTGGGACCTGGTCCGTTCGTGCTTCCATGTCGATGCGCTCCTCACGTATGGCGGACCAACGAGTCCTGAGCAGTTCATTGCCGGCGCCAGCCGCGGGCTCGCCGCCTATCGGTTCACGCAGCACTCCGTGAGCAACATACTGATTGAGGTTGATGGCGCGGCGGCTCGCTGCGAGTCGTATTGCCAGGCGCGCCACCGCACCCCGGGACAGAATGGGACGGTGGACACGGACTTCCTCTGGGGGGGCCGCTACGTGGACCGCTTCGAACTGCGTGAGGGCGCCTGGCGCATCGCCGAGCGTGTTTGCGTGCACGAATGGACGAAACTCGAAACCGTCGATGCGGTCTGGCC
>JANXYE010000324.1 GCA_025350285.1 Chloroflexota bacterium | reverse complement strand
CAGGGCCGTATCGCAGCGGCGGAAGAGCGCGCCATTCGCGTCCTCACGCGCAGGGGTGATAGAGGCCCCATCGCTCTCTTCGAGGAGCAGCCACCCGCCGGGGCGGACGGCATCGGCCATCTTCGCCAGCGCGCCGAGGCGCCCGGGCAGGTGCATGAGCAGGAAGCGGCAATGGACGAAGTCGAACTCGGCGGCCGGGAGCGGCTCGGCCAGGATGTCGTGCGCCCACCATTCCACGTTCGCGCCAGCCTCGTTGGAACGGCCCACGAGATCAGTGGCTACGACCCGGCCGCCCGGAGCGCTACGAGCGGCAAGCATGCGCGCAACTCCGCCGGCCCCGGCCCCGAGTTCGAGACAGGCCCAGCCCGGGGAAACGCCGATGAGGTCGAGCAAGTGGGCGGAGCCGGGGTCGTAAACGGCCCCGAGCGCGTCCATCAGCGCTCGGTCCGCGAGCGAGCCATCGGTTCCGCTATCGCTCATTGCGCCGGCTCCAGCCCGGTAACGCTGATTATATGGATCGCTGGTGCGCTGTCTGTGAAGTGCCTCACACAAGGGGAAGCGTCGCCGCGCCGGACGCTCGCCCTCAGAGGCGGTGCTCGCGCCGTCCGGCTGAACCCGTCAGGAGAGCTGGACGGACACCGTCGAAGCGTCGTTCACGTTCAGACAGGTGGATTTGCGTAGCATCCGCTTGATGATGGCCGTCAGCACGCGCCCAGGCCCGAACTCGATGAACGTGGTGACGCCCTGCTCGCCGAGGAAATCGATGGTCTTGCTCCACTGCACGGGGCTGGCCACCTGGTCGATCAGTTCGTTGCGGATGCCCGTCGCGTCCTTCATAGGGAGGGCGGTGCAGTTGGCGATGACGGGCACGCCCGGGTCGTGGATGCTCGCCGTGGCGATCTGGGTCGTCATACCTTCGGCGGCGGGCTTCATGAGCGAGCTATGGAAGGCGCCGCTAACGGTCAGTGGGATAACCTTCGCCGCTCCGCGCGCCTTGGCGTAATCGAGTGCCCGCACGACGGCCTCGCGGCGCCCGCCGATGACAATCTGGCCAGGGGCGTTGACGTTGCAGATCTCCGCGCCGGCTTCACGACATGCGTCCTCACAGTCGGCGATATCGAGTCCGAGGACGGCGGCCATCGTGCCGGGGTTCTGCTGCCCGGCGAGCTGCATCAGTTCGCCGCGCGCACGCAGGAGCCGGATGGCGTTGTCGAACGAGAGGGCGCCGGCGGCGACAAGGGCCGAGTACTCGCCAAGGGAGTGCCCGGCCACGAACGCCGGACGGGCAAGGAGGGCCGGGTTCAGTTCGGTCGCCACACACAAGAGCGCGAGGCTGGTGACGGCGATAGCCGGTTGGGTATTTCGGGTCTGGTTGAGTTCGTCTTCCGGGCCTTCGAAACAGATCTGGCTGAGCTTGAATCCGAGGATCTCATCGGCCCGGTCGTAGAGTTCGCGGGCAGACGGGTAGCGTTCGTAGAGATCCTTGCCCATGCCTACGAATTGAGCCCCCTGGCCGGGGAACACGAACGCCCTGTCCTTCTGGACGTGGTCCGAAAAGGCGATGAGCGGCGCTTCGCAGGTGGGCGTGGCTAGCTGTCCAGTTCGGGTTCCGGCATCGCGATCACTTCGCGGTTCCGGTACGTCCCGCAGACCGGGCAGGCGTGGTGCGACCGCCGGGGGCTCTTGCAGGAAGGGCAACTGACGACGTGGGGCATCTGGATCGCGAGGTGGCTGCGCCGTTTGCCCTGGCGCGACTTGGGGTACTTCCGCTTGGGCAGCGGTGGCATAAGTGGACTCCTTCATGGGCTTACCCATTGGCGGAAAGCTTGAGGGCGGCGAGGGCAGCCCAGCGAGAATCGACCGGCCGGCGTGGACAGTCGCACATCGCCATACTCAAATCCTGTCCGCACTCGGCACAAATGCCGGGGCAATCTGGACGGCAAAGCGGCTGCATCGCTGCAGCCGTCTCCGTATATTGCCGGACTGCCTCCGTAATGTCGATCGTGTGGTCGAGGGCGATGAAGAACAGGTCCGGCTCATCCGGCGCGGGGAAGTGGGCGCCGCTGGACGGATCCACCTGCTGCACAAAGATCTCTTCGAAGCTGATGTGCTCCGGGTAGCCGAACGGCACGAGGCAACGGCTACAGCGATCATCGACAACCACATCGGCGTCGCAGCGGACGAGCACACCCTTCGGCATCCGGATGAGTTCGACGTGGCCGCGGTGGACCGGGGGATCGTTTTCGAGGGAGAACCGGCGGCTGGCGCCGGTGTTCTCGCGGAGCAAGCCAGAGACGTTGAAGAACATGGGACGCACCTCGCGGGAGAGAGGTGGGTTCAGTATACGGGGCCGTCCGGTTCGGTGCCGTTGGCCATTGGCCGTTAGCCCTTGGCCGGGCGTCAGATTTTTGGACAAGGGCAAGGAACCCCGTTCGACCGCATCTCGGCCGCCCGGCCGCGGGCCCACTGGAGACGGACCGCTCCGTATCCGTCACGGCGGATGAACGTCAGATTCTTGCGTGGGGTCGGGCGTGGCACGGGCGTGAACGAACCGCTCGTTCGCCACTCGCGGCTAGGATTGCCGCCCGCCGACTCAGACCCACGTCGCCAATCCTAGCCGCGACGGATACGGAGCGGTCTTTGAGAGACGGCGACGAGCGGCCTGAGCGACCGCTCCGTGAGGTCGCGGTACTGTTGGGCGTTGCGGGACCCAGGCGACGCGCCATAACCGCGAAGGCGTCTAGAGATTCGAACATCAACGGCCCTGGGGCTTACGTGGCTGGCCGGGCGTCGTTACGCTTCACGTTGCGGTTAGCCCCCCTCGCGGGGCACGCGGTGCGAGGCGTTTATGACCCAGGTTCTTGAGATCCTTTCGTTGCAGGAGATCGACACCGAACTGGGTTCGCTGCGGGCGAAGGCCGCGGATGTCGAGCACCGGCTGGAGGGCGACGAGGAACTTGCCGCTTCCGGAACCGCCCTGGCCGGCGCGGACGAAGCCCTGGCCGCCCTCCAGAAAACGCAGCGAAGGCTGGAAGCCGAGATCACCGACCTTGGCGCGCGGATCAAACGCGAAGACGATCGCCTCTACGGCGGCACGGTGACGAGCGTGAAGGAACTGCGCAGCCTCCAGCACGAGGTCGATACGTTTCGGACAAACCATGCGCAACTCCAGGAACAGTTGTTCGAGGTGCTCTCCGGCCTCGAGACCGCTACGGAGGCGCAGGCCACGGCCGCCCGCGAAGTGACAAGCCTCAAGGCGCGCTGGGAGGCGCAGAGCGCGGCCTTGCGGGAGGAGGCGGTACGGCTCCAATCGGCCCAGACACGGGCCGAGGCCAACCGCATTGCTCAGACGCCGAAGCTGGAGCCGGCGAACTTGCGGCTCTACGAAAGCCTGCGCACGCGGCGCGGAAGCCCGGTTGTCGTGCGCGTCACGGGGGCGATGTGCACCGGCTGCCGGGTGAGCATCCCGGATGGCCTGCGCCGCCAACTCCTCTCCTCCGGGCGCTTGAGCCAGTGTCCAAACTGCGAACGCATCCTGACGGTGGGCTAGCGACATGAACGCCATCGGCTACTTCGTTGAAGGCGCCAAGCGGAACGGTATGCGGCGCTCCGTCGGGGACCAGAACCGGACGTTCCTCGATTTCTGCGCGCAACGGGGCTTCGAAGCGGTGGGCACCTTCCAGGATATCGGGGCGGCCGACACTGGCCCCGGTTTCCAGCAGATGCTGGCCTTCCTGCAGCGCAACGACCGCGGCTTCGCGGTGGTGGTCGCCGATTCGCTGGGCGTGCTCGGCACCGATCTTGGCCAGTCCGCGATCGCGCTGCTCCAGCTCGAGTCCGCCGGTGTGCGCGTCGTTTCGGCCCACAACGGCACGGAGTTGGCGAAGGAACTGCTAGAGACCTGGGCGGACCGCGGCGAAGGGACCCCGGTCTCGGAGCGCGTCCGCAGTGCGATGCGCAAGAAGGCGGTGCGCGGCGAGGTGCTGGGGCGGCCGCCTTACGGCTATCAGGTGGGCCCCCGCCGGCGCCTCGAACTCGTGCCAGATGAAGCGCTCATCGTGCGCTACATCTACCGCCTCTACCTGCAAGAAGAGATGGGGATCCGCAAGATCGCCGGGCAACTGAATAGTGAAAACATCCCAACGCGGCGCGGCGGGCGCTGGAGCATGGTGACGGTGAGGGACATCCTCCGCAACCGATCGTACCTGGGGACCTATACACGGTTTGGCGTGAAGGTGGCCGGGAGCCATCCTCCGCTCGTTTCGCCAGAGGACTTCCGGCGCGTGCAGGATCGCTTGCAATCCCATCAGGTGAGCGAACGGACTCGCACCGTAACGCCGTTTTTGCTGAGCGGCCTGGTCTATTGCGGGCGCTGCGGCAACCGCTTGATCGGCGTGAGCCGCCGCCAGAAGTGGACGACGAAAGCGGGCGAAGAGCATTCGGCGGCGTATCGTTACTACCAGTGCGAAAGCCGCACGAACCAGAGTACATGCGAATACAACACCCAGCGGGCGGCCGAACTCGAAGCCCGCGTGCGGGCACTCCTCCTCGATGACAGCTCCGCGACGCGCGTGCGGCGGGCTGGGAACACGGATTCGTACCTTCTCGACGTGGCCACCCAGGTCGAAAAGGTGGAGGCGCGAGTCCGCAAGAACCGCCGCGAGATCGAAGAGCTGGTGGCCGACACGGCGCACGGCCACATCTCACTCGAACGCATGCGCGCGCTGGGCTTTGGCCTCGCCGGGGAGCGCCAGGCCGTCCTCGGGGACCTGGCCGCGGCCAGGGCGCGGGTTGCCGCCCATGAATCCGAAGCGGAGCGCCGGAAGCACCTCGAAGACTCTCGTCAGCGCCTCGCCACGCACTGGGAGCACCTCCAGTTCGAGGCCCTCCAGGCCGCCGTCCGGGAGGTCGTCGATCGCGTCGAGGTGGATCGGACCGATGCCCGCCTCTTTCTGCGGAGCTGATCTGCCCATTCGCGCCATGTACACTGGTTCGCCATCGAACGAACACTTCCGGCCACCCGATCGCGACCACGGAGACGACGAATGCCGTCGATATTACCGGCGGACGCCAGAGCGTTACTTCTAGTTTACAGGCCGTTTACACATGAGAAGGCTGTCCAACCGTTTCTCCGCCTCCCAGGGGACGCCAGCGGCGCCCAAAAGCGCCGGGACCCAGCTTGACCGCCGACTGGCCGTGGGGGCGTTTGGGGCGCTCCTCGCGGGCGAAGCGGCGGTCGCCTTACTTCTCTCACCGGCCGTCGGGGCCTGTCTGCTGGCCTGCACGGGGGCCATGGGCTATCTCCAGTACCGCGGCGACCACCGCCCGGCGCGGGCCGCGGCGGACCGTCCGCCCGTGCTCGCCCATGCGCAGCCGGCCGCCACGCTGCCCGGCAGGCCCGAATTGCTCGACCAGGCGGCACGGGACATGGCCCGCGCGAAGCGCTACGGTTTCCCGCTAACGCTGGCCGTGATCGATATCCCGGGGCACGAGCAGCTCAGCGCCCTTTGGGACGCGAACACGAAGAGCGACGTTGGCGCACAGCTGGCTGAACGAGTTCGGCATGCGATGCGCGCATCGGATTTCCTGGCGCAGGTGGCGCCTGATAGATTCGTCGCGGCGCTCATGGATTGCACCGGCGAGCAGGCCGAACGCTTTGGCGCGCGGGTGACCCGCTCGGTCGGCGCGCGGCCGATTCTGACGGGCGAAAAAAACTGCCTGCCAGTGCAGCTTTCCGCCGTCGTTTCGTCGCTGCAGTTTGCGGCGGCCCGCTTCGGCGACGCGCGGGCGTTCGTGGCGGCGGCCGAGGGCCAGCCCGCACCCGTGTCGATCGTGGAACGCGTGCGTCCGGACGGGCGCGATGTCCGGATGCTGCGGCGGGAACTGATGAAAGACGATGCGCGGGAGCCCCTCGAGCGGGCGAGCTGAGAGAACGGTCGCGCTATGCTCGCGCCACGACCATGCGATAGCCGCGAACACCTGCGCGTCCCGGCTCCAGCCGCCGAACATACAGCCATGGAAGGTTCCTTCTGGTTCGTCCGCAACATCGCCTTGCTAGCGGCCGTCTGCGGCATCGCCCTCGGCGCCGGCGAAATTGTCGATTGGCCGGTCGCCTGGACCCTGACGCTGATCTTCGCACTGGTCGCCAGGACCGCCGACGCCTGGATGCGTCGCGCCCAGCGCCGTCACCAGCGGGCAACCATCCTCAGCTTCCAGAAGGCGGCCGCCAGGAGCCGCATCGAGCGTGAGGCGCACGACGCGCGTGCGGCCGAAGAACGCGCCGCCTGAACTCGTTCCCGAGGCAGGAGCCGGGCGGCTCTGTCCGCCTCTCGCCGGGCGTGGCCCAGGCCGTCACGGCAGCTCCACGCTGGGCGCAGACGCCTGAAGAGCATTCGTCAATAGGGCCCAGAGACTGCCCGGCTCCTACTGGCTTTTGCCAGTCACCTTCGCCTCCCGCAGGCGCGCCCGGGCCGCCTCGTCGAACCCCAATTCCGCGAGAATGACGTCGGTGTGCTCATCGAGCAGCGGCGGTGGCGATTGCACGCGCGTCGGCGTCGCGTCCATCCGGATTGGCGGGCCGAAGGTGCGGTACGGCCCGAGCACCGGATGGTCAATCTCGATGACATACTCATTCGCCAGCAGTTGCGGGTCGTGGAAGACATCCGGCGGGAAGTTGAGCGGGCCGCAGGGCACGCCCCCGGCGCGCAGCAGGGCGAGCCACTCCGCCCTCGTTTTCGAAGCGAAGAGGTCCTCCGCCTGGCGCACGAGGATCGTGAGCTGGTCGTAGGCCGCGGGCGTGCCGATGTCGAAATCGGGATCGCGGCGCGGGTCATTCAGCCCCGTGACCGCCCGGAAGCGAGCGTTCAGCGCAGGGCTCAGGCAGCCGAGGGAGATGAAGCCATCCCGCACGCGGTAGTGCCGGAAGTAGATGTTCGCGTAGCCGCCACGCATGAAGTGCCGCTCCCAGATGCCGCGCTGCTCTTCGAACCCGGCCCCGTTCGCCCGCGCCGCCGCCACCTCTTCGTTGAACGCTTCCTCCACTGGCGGGTCGGTTGCGGCGAACCAGCTGACGAGCTGGTGCGCGAACGACACGGCGGTGCTGAGCAGCGATGTCTCGACGCGCTGGCCCGCGCCCGTCAATTCGCGATGGCGCAGGGCGGCGACCACCGCCAGCGCGGAAAGGCAGCCAGTGCCCATGTCGTTGTAAGCCGGGCGCACGTTCATCGGCACGCCGTCCCGTTCGCGGGCGGTGATGACGGCCCCGCCGGACATCCCCTGCACGACCACGTCGTAGCCGGGGTCGCCGCCGAACGGCCCGAGCTTCCCGAGCGGCACATGCTCGAGATAGATCACATCCGGGCGGATCGCCTTGAACGCTTCGTAGGTGAGCCCGTAGCGTGGCAGGTCCGCCGGTTTCATCGAAACGAGCACAATATCCGCCCAGGCGACGAGCTTTCTCAGCACCGGCCAGGCGTCGGCGCGGGTCACGTCGAGGCAGATAGCGCGTTTGCCGCGGTTGACGAGCGTGAAGCCTTTGCTTTCGCCCGCCGTGATCGGCTCCATGGTGTGGCGGATGCCATCGCCGTTGGGCGGCTCGATCTTGATCACCTCGGCGCCCATATCGGAGAGGAGCACGCCACAAAAGGGCACCGCCAGCGCCTGTGCAAGTTCAAGGACGCGGACGCCGTTGAGCGCGCCGGGAGGAAACGGGGTGTCGGAGGTCATTGCCAAGGACTATACTTGAGGGGAGGTTGCAAACATGTCGGAGAGCACAACGTTGGAGAACCCCACGCGCATCCCTGAGAATGAAATGCCACACCCCAAGAATCCTCTCCGGCCACGGAAGGATACGAAGCACGACGTTCACGCTGAACACGAAAGAGCCACCCGAAGCGGGTCACTTGTGACTGGCGACTGAGATCGCCATCGCGACCCCAAGTGCAAAGACTTGCAAGTTGAAGGCCAGCATTTGGTAGCGGAGACTGCGCATCGCTTTCCGAATCCGGCTGTCGTTCTGTTCGAGTGCCGCGAGGGTCGCCGCGGCCACCGCCCAGGCAATCTCATCCTCCGAATAGGCGCGTTTGAGCACAAGGTTACGCACCTCGGACGGATCCGCTCCGACTGCGACGTCCGCAGGCTTATCAACCACGTACGCGAAAAAACCAACGACCGGGAAGAGTAGAACGGCCACGAACATTAAGATCGTGACCGTCGATTCCCACGGACTCTCTAGCCGCCCCAGATTGGCAAGAAGTCCACCGGCCAGCGTCAACGATATTGCCGAGGACGCGAGGTAAGCGCGGGCTCTGGTTCCCATGTCGCTCAGATGGCGAATGCCGTCGTCCAATTGGCGCTCGACCTGGGCGCGAAGCAGGTTCACTCCGGGTAGTTCGCCGGGGCCCGGTGGCCTTGAGTTGGGAATTCCTCGGTCGTCCTCACCGCAGGGTGATCCCGCCGTCCACCGCGATCACCTGCCCCGTGATGTTCTTCGCGTCGTCGCTCGCCAGGAACGCAGCCAGCTTGCCGATATCCTCCGGCGTCTGCTCCCGCCCGAGCGGTACTGAGCGCTGCACCGACTGCAGGAAGATCTCGCGCGGCGTCGAGTTCGCGAACGCCGGGTTCGACTTCTGGATCGCCGTCGCCATGCCCTCCCAGGCGCGTGTCCAGAGGAAGCCCGGGCAGATGGCGTTGACGCGGACGTCGTCCGGCGCCAGTTCCAGCGCGAGGCTCTTCGAAAGCGAGATGACGCCCGCCTTCGCCGCCGCGTACGAGGCCAGCGTGGGGCTCGCGCCGAGGCCAGCGATCGAGGAGATGTTCACGATCGCGCCGCCCTCCTTCTTCAGGTGCGGTATCGCCGCCTTCGAAACGACGAACGTCGTGCGCAGGTTCTGGGCCACGGATTCGTCCCACGAGACCTGGGACACCGACGCGATGCCTCCGCCCCAGTTCAGCACCGCGCCGTCTGGGATCTCCATCGGGCCGCGCCCGGCGCCAGCGTTGTTCACGAGGATGTCGAGCTTGCCAAACCGCTCGATGACGCGCGCAACGCCCTCGGCGGCGGCCGCTTCTTCGGCGGCGTCGCAGGCGATGCCCATCGCCGGCACGCCGAGGCTCGCGGCCGTCACCGCCGCCTGCGCGCCATCAAGGTCGAGGATGGCGACCGACGCGCCCTCCGCCGCCAGGCAGCGGGCGATGCCTTCGCCGATACCCCGCGCTCCGCCCGTGACGATTGCGACGCGTCCCTGCAGTTTCATAGTCCGTTCTCCGTTCTGGTTGTTGTGCACGGAGTCTACCGCTGTGGAGCCGGTAGAC
>JANXYE010000233.1 GCA_025350285.1 Chloroflexota bacterium | reverse complement strand
CACGATAGAGGACTGCGGGATTGCACTGGGCGAGGCGTTCGGGAAGGCCCTCGGGGACAAGGCGGGTATCGTCCGGGCCGGGCACGCCTACATGCCGCTCGACGAGGCCCTCGCGTTCGCGACGGTGGATCTGAGCGGGCGGCCCTTCGCCGTCCTGGATCTGAAGCTCTACGGGAAGGAAATCGGCGGCTTCGCGCCAGACCTGCTGGACCACTTCCTGGAGTCTTTCGCGTTCGCGCTCAAGGCCGCCATCCACATAACGGTGCTTTCGGGCGTGAACGATCACCACAAGGCCGAGGCCGCCTTCAAAGCGCTTGCCCGAGCTCTCGACGCGGCGGTGCGCATCGACCCGCGCCGCGGCGGGGACGTGCCTAGCACGAAGGGGTCGTTGTAGTGGTTGCTGTAGTATCGAGAGACGAATGGACGAACCTCAGCCCGCCGATGAAGACATGCGAGACGAATACGATTTCGCGTCGATGACTCTGCTGCCGCGCGGGCGCTTCGCGCCGGAGCGCGACGGCATGAGGATGGCCATTCTTGCGCCGGATGTCGCCTCGGTGTTTACCTCGGACGACGAGCTGAACGAGGCACTTCGCCTTATCCTTCGCTTGAGGGCGATGCCGCTGGCGGGCACGACGGTCCCGTAGGGACTTCGACGCCGAGCGTGAGGGTTCACAGTAACATCGGGTAGCCCTCTAACCTGCGGCGCGCTCGTCTGGTCAGAGCCGCTGGTAGGCGAGCGTCAGTTCGTAGTCTACCTGCATGTTCATCCAGGTCTTGGCGGAGATGCCAAAGACGCGTTCGAGTCCCACTGCCGCGTCGGGAGTTATCGCCTTCTTGCCGCGCACGATTTCGTTGACCAGTTGCGGAGGACGCCCAAGCAATTCCGCAAGACGCTTTTGCGTTAGTTGGCGAGCCTCAATCTCCTCGGCCAACGCCTCGCCGGGATGGATCGCCAGGTCCGACCAAACTCTTCCGTTTACGTCAGTCGCCATAATGGTTCGAAACCTCCTCGATCGAGACGGCTATGCCGTCAGGGTTGGGGACAACGATCAGGCGCCAGCGCCCCGCCAGGTCTATCGCCCATTCGCCGAATCGACCGCCACGAAGAGGGTGCGCCCGAAAGCCCACGAACTGACGGACGTCCTCCCAGGTCGCTGCCGACTGGATGCGTGAAATCCGATCGATGTAGCGTCGGGCGATGATTTCGCCCCATGTTCGAGTGCCATCGCGGTAGCTTTCGAAGTTCTGCCGCAGTTCGTTGTCTCGAAACGAGACATTCACTGAATCACCCTACAGCCCAACTGCGAAGCGGGCAAGAGGTATCCCGCGTGATTGACCCCGCCCCGTGTTAACGCCACGATGCCCGGCGTGGAAGACGCGATCACCCGCTACCTGGCGCCGAGGCTCCCGGGCGCTCGCGACCTCGCCGTCAGCCACCTCCTGCGCATCCCCGGTGGGGCGAGCCGCGAAACGTGGATGTTCAAGGCCGTCTGGCACGACGAGGCCGGCCGCCAGGCCCAGGAGTTCGTCCTGCGCAAGGACCCGCCGGCCAGCCTGCTCGATACCGACCGCGAGGCCGAGTACGCCTATTACTCGTCGTTTATGGGCAGCGCCGTGCCGGTCCCGAGGATGCGCTGGCTCGAACGCGACGGCTCTGTGCTCGGCGGGCCGTTCTTCATCATGGAGCGAATCACGGGGGCGGAGACGGCGCCGCGCGTCCTCCAGGAGCCGAAATACGAGGCGGTCCGGCCCGCCATCGCGACCCGCATGTACGAGACGCTCGCGGCCATCGCGACGTTCGACTGGCAACCCACGGACATCGTCCGCGTCGCACAGGCGCCAGCCGCACAGAGCTGCTGCACGAAAGAATTGGGCCACTGGGAGCGGATCATCGACGCGAACGAACTGAGCCCGCAGCCGATCGTGCGCGCCGCCATCCGCTGGCTGCGAGCGCACCCGCCCGCGCCAGCGCAACGTATCTCAGTCGTCCACGGCGACTACCGCGTGGGCAACTTCCTCTACACGACCGAGGGCGAGATCACTGGCGTCCTCGACTGGGAGATGGCCCACCTTGGTGACCCGCTGGAGGACCTCGCCTGGTCGTTCAACGAAACCTGGCAGTGGGCGCGAGACGGGCGGCCCGGCGGCATCGTCACGGTGGAGGAGGCCTGCCGCCTATGGAGCGAGAGGAGCCGCCTCACCATCGATGCTCACAGCCTGCGCTGGTGGCGGACGTTCTGCGATGTGAAGTGCCAGGGCATCTGGCTGACCGGCACGAAGTCGTTCCAGGACGGGCGCACGAGC
>JANXYE010000181.1 GCA_025350285.1 Chloroflexota bacterium | reverse complement strand
CAGTGCGGTCGCACCGGTCGTGGGTAGCATATTGGTCCTCCCGCTCATCGACAAGGGGGCCGATGGATCGAGCCTGCGCCAGTTCCACATCGCGGCATGGGTGCTCGTCAAAGTAGACGCGGGGTGTAACAAAGGCGGGGGCCAACCCTGCACCGGGACGATCCTTTCGCCCGCGACGACCACGCCGCCCGCGGGCTATGACAGCAACGGCTCCGTGCAACCGCCGCCCGGGTTGACCTACTCCGCCTACAGCGTTTCCCTTACCAAGTGAGCCTGGCCGGCCGGGGGGTTCACGCTCGGCGCTGGACCCCTGCGCGCAGCCCTTGCCCGCGGCGCGTAGTGACGAAGAACCCCAACCGCCCAACTCGCCCCGCGATTCTGGTAGTCTTCCCCGATGCCCGGACCCCTCCGCTTCGGCTGGTATATCCCTACCCACGGCGACGGCGCCACCGTGGGCGACCCGGCGACTTTTATCCCGCCAACGCCTGATCTCTTCCTCCTGGTCGCGAAGGCGGCCGAGGCGGCCGGCTTCGAATACTGCCTCGTGCCCGTGCTCGCGACCTGCTGGGACGCCTGGGTGGTGACCGCCATGGTCTCGGCGCAGACCGAGCGGATGACGATGCTCGTGGCCGCCCGCCCGGGACTTATCGCGCCCACCGTCTCGGCTAAGATGGTCTCGACCTTCGACCAGATGAGCCGCGGGCGCATCGCCGTCAACCTGATAGCGGGTGGGGGCGCGGCCGAGATGGCCGCCGACGGCGTCTACTTCGACCACGACGCCCGCTACGAAGTGATCGACGAGGCCGTCCAGTTAATGAAGGCCACCTGGGCCGCCGAGGGGACGATGGACTGGCAGGGCCGGCACTACCGGGTCGATGGCGCGCTCGTGCGGCCCCGCACCTACCAGCGCCCGCACCCACCCTTCTATATCGGCGGGATCTCTCCGGCGGCAATCGACACCGGGGCGAAGCACGCCGATGTCTACATGCTCTGGGGCAACACGCCGGAACAGATCGCGCGGGATATCGCCACCGTCCGCGAACGGGCCGCGCTCTACGGCAAGGCGGACAGCCTGCGCTTCTGTATGCGCCTCCAGGTGCTCGTGCGCGAGACTAACGCCCAGGCCGGGCGCGATGCTGAAGCGTTGATAGCGACGGCCACCGCGAATGCCCGCGCCTCCCGGCTGACGGGCGTGGGCGCCGAATCGCAGGCCGATGGCCGCATGCGCGAATTCGCTCGCACCACCGCCGAAAACAACTACTGGATCCGCCCCAACCTGTGGGCCGGGTTAACCACCGTCCGCCATGGCGCGGGCGTGATGATGGTCGGCGGACCCGGCGAGGTAGCGGCCCTCATCCAGGAGTACATCGACGTTGGCTGCACCGAGTTCTGCCTCAGCGGCTACACCCACGACGCTGAAGCCGAACGCTTCGGCCGCATGGTGATGCCGTTCTTCCGGGAGCGGTTGGCCGAACCCAGGTATCTCGCGGCACGCCGGGACTTCGACTCGCGCTAGTGTAGTGAATCACAATGAGGTTTAGTTTGGGCCACGCCCCGCAGGGTGGGCGTCAGATTTTGCACAAGGGCAGGGAACCCCGTTCGACCGCATCTCGACCGCCCGGCCGCGGGCTCACTGGAGAGACCGCTCCGTATCCGTCGCGGCTAGGATTGCCGCTTGCGTGCCTCTTGATTCGCGATGCCAATCCTAGCCGCGAGTGAGAACGAGCGGTTCGTTGTCTCCGCGCCAATGCTTGAGCCTCCGCGAAAATCTGACGGCCACCCCGGCGCGCAGCCGACTTCAAGCGCAAGCCAATTGTGATTCACTACACTAGTAGACCTTCGGCCTCAAAATCACGTCCAGCCGGCCCTCCCGGGCTCGTGAGCACCGGACTCTGCCGGTACCGATCGACAGAGCGCGGCGGCGGCGGAACGAACCAGGCCCAGCGTCGCAGCCCCGTTTAGGCGTTGATCAAACCGCCGTCGAGCCGGAACACCTGGCCGGTGACGAAATCGC
>JANXYE010000148.1 GCA_025350285.1 Chloroflexota bacterium | reverse complement strand
TCATGGAGCGAGGCCACTGTTAGGGCTGCCTCCCCATCCCGGGAGAGCCCAGAAAACAACGGAGGCCACCATGGCCATCAAGGAATTCCTCCAGCGCCGGCTCCTCGTCGGCGGCACCGCCCTCTCGCTCCTCGCCCTCGCGGGTGCGGCCACCACCTTCGCCACCCAGAGCACGTCGGCGCAGACGCCCCCGACTCCGACGACCTCGAGTTCGGGCGTCTCGGGGATTGACACCACGGCTACCAAGCCGGTGAGCAACGAGGACGCGACCCACGAAGCGGCCGACACGGCTGCCCAGGAAGCCGCTGAAGACAACGGCACCGCCCATCGCGGAGGCGGGCCGAATGAAGACGCCGCGCACGAAGCGGCCGAGACGCCCGAGCGCGAGGCCGCCGAAGACGCCGCGAAGAGTGCCGCGCCCTCGACGAGCCCGGCGTCGCCGAGTAGCTCCGGCTCCAGCAGTGCTGTTCCTGCGCAGTAGCCAGAGTTCCGGTTCGCGACCAACCAGAAGGCCCGACCTGCTCCCTCCAGGCCGGGCCTTTCCGTGTCCGTTCACCTCAGCTCGTGGACACCGGAAAAGGCCGCGCGCCCGCAACCGTCGAGCGTTCCGCGTTGTCGAGGCTTCACACTATTCGGGCTTCGTGTCGTCACACGACGCATGCAACGCCTAAGCCCGCTGGGAAGCGAGTCCCTCGACGAGCAGGAGTCCGGTGGCGGTTCGAACGACGTCCCCCGCGAACAGTCCAACCGAGTCTAGCAGCGCGTGGAACTCCCCGAGCGACCGCTCTCGCCCTCCGTCGCAGACGGTCATCATGTGCACATCCAGAGGCCCGAAGCGAGGACTCACCTGGTGGAGATCCTGTTCGCCTTCGACGATCAGGAGACGGGAGCCCGGCTTCATAGTCGCCTTCACGGCGGCGAGAATCCGCCGGCAGATTTCGTCGCTCCAGTCGTGCAGAATCCACTTCAAGATGTATAGGTCGGCCACCGCTTCCACTCTGGTCATGAAGTCTCCCGGAAGGAACTCGACTCGTTCACTCACGCCGATGTCCGAGAGATAGCTGCGCGCCTCATCCAAAACGGACGGCGCCTCCACGAGGATCGCTTTCACGCGGGGCCTCGCATTCAAGACCTCTCCAAGGAGAGCGCCCGTTCCGCCGGCCACGTCGCAGATGACGCCGTCATCTGGGAACGGATAAGCCGCGACAATGGCCGGAGCTTCCATGAGCGTCAGACCGGCGAGGCCGCGGGAGAACGCCCTTCCCTCGGCAGGATGGGCCTCGAACCACTCGAACATTCCCATCCCGTGCACCCGTCCGAAAGCGCTCTCTCCTGACTTCACGGTCTCCGAGAGCCCACCCCACGCCTGCTGTACGGACGCAGAAGCGGTGTAACGGCACCACTCTGCGGTCTGGAAGCGGGCGTCCGCACGCAACGCGCGCGTCAACCGAGTGTTGTGAAACCGTCCCGCCTTGTCCAAACGGACGAATCCGAACGTCGCTGCAGCCCGAAGCACGCGGTGCAGAGAATCGGCGTCCGCACCGCTCGCGCCGGCGAGCTGCTCGGCGTTCTTCGGCCCGTCGGCCAGCTGGTCTGGGATACCAAACTCTACGACCGCGGCGAGAAGATGGGGACGGGTGAACGCAACGGAGTGGTCCAGCAAGGCAATCTCTGACGGCACTAGCCGGTCGGCGGCGCGGAGCAGGACCTGGCGTGCCTTTGTGGCAGACTTGATGGCGAACGCCGGAGGCACTCTGGTCATGGCGTGGTATGCTCCCTAAGACTCTCGATAGATTGGTTAGACGATAAGTCTGATGGAACCTCAGGAGGATGTCAACCGGCCTTACCGGTCCGCGCTGCGCGCGCGCCACGCTGACACTACCCGCCTTTTGATCATCCAAGCGGCACAAAAACTCTTCGTAGAGTACGGGTACGGGGCAACCTCCATCGACGCCATTGCGACCGAAGCTGGCGTGGCGAGGGCGACCGTGTTCACAGCTGTTGGGGGGAAAGCTGTGCTCCTGAAGGCCGCCTACGACGTGGCGCTCGTCGGAGACGATGAGTCGGTGCCCCTGCCCGACCGGCCCTGGGCACGTCCGGTGCGCGACGAAGCCGACCGTCACCGTATGCTCGACCTGTACGCACGCGTCCTGGGAGAAATCCACTCCCGTACCGCCGCTATCAACGAAGCAATTCGTGGAGCATCGGGCGCCGACCCGGAGGCGCGGCTCCTATGGCGCGAAGTGCAGGAGCAGCGCCGCGTTGGCGCCCGGAATATTGTGATGATGCTCCATGCTAAGGGCGGACTTAGGCGGGGACTCGAGTTGGCCACCGCGGCGGACGTCCTAGCCGTGCTTATCGAGCCCGGAATCTATTACCAGCTCGTGTTGCAGTCCGGCTGGTCCAGGACGCAGTTTGAAGTTTGGATAGCGGAAACGATGCAGACTCAATTGCTGGAGTAACGGACCTCCCTCTTTCCCGCTTGCGGACCGGACTCCGAGGAATGCAGCGAAGGCTCATACCCGCGCGGGCCGCCATGCGCCCAAACGTTTCTCAATGCGAGCCTGGTGATGCCGGCTTTGAACGCGTTCGCTGACCTCGTTGGCCGATTGGGAGCGAGCGCGCTCAAGATGCCGTATGGATGACACGATTGTTTCATCGTGGGTGCCCCTGACGTCGGCACGACGGATGGGAAGGCGCGGATGGTGGTCGTCGCGCGTTTCGCAGAATCTACTGGAACGCGCACCGCGACGCGGTGGTTCGCAGGTCACGACCGCATCCGTCCGGCGCTATCCGCGGGCCGGC
>JANXYE010000147.1 GCA_025350285.1 Chloroflexota bacterium | reverse complement strand
GCCGTTCTTCGCCAGGATCATGGTCTCGCCGGCTTTCACCCGGTCGAGGATGCGCGAGAGGTGGGTCTTCGCTTCGTGCACGTTGATAGTCGTAACCATAGTCTAGTCTAACAAAGCGGACTAAGTTTCGTCACGGGGTGGCCCGGCGAGCGCCGCCGTCCATGTAGATCGAACTCCCGTGCACGTAGCTCGCCGCCTCGGAGGCGAGGAAGACGGCGACCCGGGCGACCTCCTCGGGCTCGGCGATGCGTCTGGCCGGCAGGGATCTGCCCATTTCCGCGACCACCACTTCGACATCCACGCCACGGCGTTCAGCCTGGCCGCGGGCGAGGGTGCGGGCACGGTCGGTGTTGGTAAGGCCAGGGCAAATCACGTTGACCAGGATGTTGTCTTTCGCGACCGCGTCCGAGAGGGCGCGCGTGATGTTGAGCACGGCGGCATTGGCGATGCTGGTCGGCATGTTCCCCGCGGTCGGGCTGGTGCCGGCGCCGCCCGCGATGTTCACGATGCGGCCCCAGCCATTCGCCCGCATCGAGGGTATGCAGAGCTGGGCCATGCGCAGATAGCCGAAGGATTTGAGGTTCATGGCGTCCTGGATGGCCTCGACCGGAAGGTCCAGGATCGGCCCGGTGGTCGCGGCCCCGGCGTTGTTAATCAGGATGTCCACGCCGCCTAACGCGGTGACGCAGGCGTCGAACGCGGCTTTGCATCCTTCAAACTGGCTCAGGTCGGCGGCGACGGACACCGCTCGGACGCCGAATGACGCAGCTTCGGACACGACGGCGGCGAGCAGCGTGGCATCGCGGCCAACCACGCAGACATCGGCTCCTTCGCGGGCCAGTTCGACCACGCACGCGCGCCCGATGCCGCGGCTCCCGCCGGTGATCAGCGCCCGCTTTCCGTGAATCCCCAGGTCCATTTCAGTCCTCCTCGTCGCCCGCGGCCGGAGAACCGTGCAACACCGCCGCGACTCCACCGATGAGCACAAATTCCACGCCGTGGTCAGCGAACGTCCGCAGGATCGAGCCGGGCTTAAGCTCCACGGGCGGCCAACCGTCTAAGCGCGGCATTGCGTGCTGGCATGAGAGCGTTCGCTCCGCTCATCGCCCGGTCGAGCCGTTGTTGCGGTGTCAGCCGCAGGCAAGCCTGGACCTGGGCGATATCGACTTTCGGTGTTTCACGCAGGCCGATGCGCAGATCCCAGCCCATCGCCGATACGACCGCCACGAGCGTGTCGTGGAGGATCGGCTCGCGGCGGTACTCCCAGTCCGTGATCTGCTCGACCGAATAGCCGGTACGTTCGGCCAAGTCCTCGATACTCAGGTTCGCCCGTTCGCGCGCCGCTGTGATCCAGACCCCACCGTGCATTTCGTCATTCTACACCCACGGAACGGTGCTGTTTGGGTCAGGTGGTGGTCGCCGCGATGTCCCGCCGGTAGTAGCCATCGACGAAGCGGATCCGGGCCGCGTTCGCGTACGCCGTCGCCCGCGCTTCAGCGATCGTGGCGCCGCGTGCGGAGATGGTGACGACCCGCCCCCCGTTCGTCACTGTCCCCCGGGCGTCCGCCCTCGTCCCCGCCTGGAAGGCCATGACCCCTGGGTCGAGCTGGTCCAGCCCTTCGATGATGTACCCGAGCTTGTAGGTCGCAGGGTAACCGCCGCTGGCGAGCACGACGCTCACGCACGGCTGTTCGGACCAGCGGACGGAAACGCTATCGAGCTTGCCAAGGGCGGCGGCTTCGCAGATCTCGAAGAGGTCGCTTTCGAGGCGCATCATGAGGGACTGCGCCTCCGGGTCCCCGAAGCGGGCGTTGTATTCGATGACGCGGATGCCGTCCCGCGTCATCATCAGGCCCGGGAAGAGGGTGCCGTTGAAGGGCGTGCCCTCGGCGGCCATTGCGTCGATCGTAGCCTGGACGACCTCTCGCCGAATCTGTTCCGCAAGACCGCCATCGACCTGCGCGCTCGGGCTGTACGAGCCCATGCCACCCGTGTTCAGCCCAATGTCCCCGTCGCCCGCCCGCTTGTAGTCCGTCGCGAACGGCATCATGACGGCCGTCTTACCGTCGCAGAAGGCGTGGGCGCTGGTCTCCCAGCCCGAGAGCCGCTCCTCGATGAGGACCGTATCCCCCGCGCTGCCGAAGTCCCGCCGCACCATGCCGATGTCAAGCGCGTTCAGCGCCTCAGCCCGGTCGTTGCAGAGGATCACGCCCTTGCCCGCCGCCAGCCCGCTCGCCTTCACCACGAGCGGGCCATCGGGCAGCGATTCGACGTAAGCACAGGCCTCCCGGTAGTTCGAAAACGTCCGAGCGCGAGCGGTCGGGATGCCGTTGCGCTCCATGA
>JANXYE010000110.1 GCA_025350285.1 Chloroflexota bacterium | reverse complement strand
CACGATCCTACAACCCCGCCACCCGGTTCGCCCACCCCACGGCCTTCTCGAACGCGTCCGCGACGCCCAGGATCCGTCCCTCGCCCCAGAAGTTCCCGATGATTTGAAGTCCAACCGGGAGGCCCTCACTTAGCCCGCAGGGCACGGACACCGATGGCAACCCGGCCACCGAGGCCGGGATCGTGTACACGTCGTTCAGGTACATGGCCAGCGGATCGTCGAGCTTCGCCCCGATGGGAAATGCGACCGTCGGCGAGGTCGGCGTCACGAGCACGTCGTACTTCTGGAACGCCGCCTCGAACTCCCGGTTGATGAGCGTGCGCACTTTTTGCGCTTTCAGGTAGAACGCGTCGTAGTAGCCAGCGCTCAACGCGTACGTCCCGAGCATGATCCGCCGCTTCACCTCGGGACCGAACCCGAACGCTCGCGTCTGTTCCATGTTCTGCCACATCGTCGGCCCGCTGCGGTCGCTGTAGCCGTACTTTACGCCGTCGTAGCGCGCCAGGTTCGCGCTCGCCTCGCACGGCGCGATGATGTAGTACACGGCCAGGGCATGTTCGGTGCTCGGCAGCGAAAGCTCGCGGTCGATGCTGCAGCCCAGGCCTTCGAGCAGCGCAAGGGCCTCTTCGATGCGTGCACGTACGCCGGGCTCCATTCCTTCAACGAAGTACTCCTTCGGCACGCCGATGCGCGTCCCTCGAATATCCCGGCCCAGGTAGTTGCGGAAGTCGGGGTGCGGTTCAGGGTTGCTCGTGCTGTCTCGAGGATCGTGGCCGGCGATGCAGTCCAACATCGTTGCCACATCCTCGACATCGCGTCCGATTGGCCCAACCTGGTCCAGCGAACTCCCGAACGCGATGATCCCGAACCGGCTGACCCGCCCGTAGGTTGGGTCCAAGCCGACGACGCCACACAACGCCGCCGGCTGGCGGATACTCCCGCCGGTGTCGCTCCCGAGCGCGCCGAGGCACTCGCCCGCCGCCACCGCCGCCGCCGAGCCGCCCGAACTGCCGCCAGGCACGAGGTCCAGCCCCCACGGGTTGTGCGTCGGCCCGAACGCCGAATGCTCGGTACTCGAACCCATCGCGAACTCGTCCATGTTCGCCTTGCCGATCATCACGGCGCCCGCCCGCCGCAGCTGTTCGTAGACGTGGCTGTCGTACGGCGGCACGAAATTCTCGAGGATCCTGGACCCGGCCGTCGTCCGCACGCCCTTCGTCACGATCAGGTCCTTCACCGCGACGGGGATACCGGTGAGCGGCGTCGCCGTCCCCGCGGCGAACTTGGCATCGGCTTCTCGCGCCTGTTCGAGGGCAAGGCTGGCCGTGACGGTCACGTAAGCCCGCACGCTCGGTTCAACGTCCTCCACGCGCGCCAGCACGGCCTGCGTCAGTTCCGTCGCGCTGAACTCCCGCCCGCGCATCCGTTCGTGCGCCTCGTGAGCCGTGAGTTTCCACAGTTCGCCGCTCATTCGAGCACCGCCCGCACGCGAAAGAGCCCATCTTCGTGCCGCGGGGCATTCGCGAGCACCGCCGTACGTGGCAACGACGGCGCAACTTCGTCGGCCCGCATAACGTTAGAAAGCGGGAGAGGGTGCGCCGTTGGCTCGACCCCATCGGTCGGCGCCGCTGCCAGGGCCGCGAAGTGTCCGAGGATGTCAGACAGCTGTTGGGTCAGCCGCCCGACCTCCGAATCAGTCAATGAAATGCGCGCCAACCGCGCGATGTGGAGGACGTCGTCTGTGGTGAGGGCCATATCCCCAAGGGTACAACGGGCGGCCACTTTACCGCCCGTATGGCCGGAGCATCCGCGTTTGCTACCATGCCTAGCAATGGGTTCGTGTCCGGACGATTGCCGTGAGTGCGCATTACCCTTGCGGCGGGATGGAGTGGCGCAATGAACACCATCCAAAAGCGGCGGCTGATGCACGTCCGCCGAACCCACAAGAAGAAGAGCCCCTTCGTCCGCATTCTCATCGTGACGGCGCTCTCCATCGCGACGCTCGGCGTCGTCTCGGCGGCGGTCGCGGTTGGCGCGCTCTACCAAGTCTACCAAAGCTACGCCGCCGGTTACGTCCCGATCGAGCAGAAGCTCCGCCAGGCGAACACCGGCCTGACCGAGATCTACGACCGCAACGGCGTCCAGCTCGGCGCCCTCACGAACCCCGATGCCCAGCTCCTCAACCCCGTGGCCCTCGCCAGCATGTCCCGCTCGGTCAAAGAAGCCACGATCTCAACCGAGGACAACAATTTCTACAACCATCCCGGTTTTGATTGGAAGGGAGTGCTTCGTGCCGCCAGGGCGAACTATGTCGATGGTTCACTCGGGTCCGGCAGCGGTGGTTCGTCTATCACGCAGCAGCTCGTCAAGAACGTCTACATCTGCCCGAACATCGTCACCAGCAAGGAAAAGGTGTGCGTCACCGCGGAGAAGACGGTGGACCGGAAGCTGAAGGAGCTCGCCTACGCGCTCGAGCTGGAACAGGACTACACCAAGGACCAGATCCTTGAATGGTATCTGAACCAGATCTCGTATGCCGACCGCTACATCGGCGTGCAGGCCGCCGCCCAGGGTTACTTCCACAAAGATGCGATCGACCTCGATCTTGCCGAAGCCGCCATTCTCGCCGGCATCCCCCAGTTCCCAACGCGCTATCATCCGCGTTCGGTTGAAAACTGTGTGCAGAGTGGGGAAGGCGCCTGCGCGCTTGATGACCTCGGCCGGACGACCCTCGCCGGCGAATCCAAGAAGCGTCAAGAAGCAGTATTGGATCTCATGCTCGAACACAAGCGAGCCACCGCCGAGGAAGTTGCCGCCGCCAAGGCCGAGCCCGTCAAGATCTACGCCCAGCAGAACTTCATTAAGGCAGGCGCCTGGATCGACAACCAGGTCGAACCGCGGCTTGTCCGCATGTGCGACGCGGGCATTCTCCCCAAAGACCCAACCGCTACCGATTGCACGGCCTACATCCACGCCGCCGGGCTGAAAGTCACGACGACGCTTGACTATGACGAGACCACGGTGGCCATCGCGACGATGCGGAACTGGATCGAAGATGGCGTGGGCAAGGGTTGCAACTGCTACGACGCCGCCATCGCCACGATCGACCCGAATAGCGGCGAGATCGTTATCTACGCCCCGAATACCGACAGCAACTCGAAGGATCCCCGCTCCAGGGGCGATATCGACCAGCTCACCGAAATCAACCAGCCCGGATCCTCGTTCAAGCCCATCGTCTACCTTAACTGGTTCGACAAACTCGGCACCAGCCCGATGAACACCTTCTGGGATACGAGTCCGCTGACCGTCGAAGGGACCTCTATCACCAATCCGCGCAACGATGGGAAATCCGGTGAGGGGTTGATCACGGCGCGTGCGGGGCTCGGTGGTTCGCAGAACGTCGCCGCCTTCCGCGCGGCCCAGGAAGGCGGCGTGGACAACGTTATCGAGACAGCCAAGAAAATGGGCATTACCACTCTCCAGCAGCGGTTCGATCCCACCTTCTACTCGCACCCGGACGTCACCTACGGAGCCTCGATCGCGACCGGTGGAGCGAATATCCGGGCCATCGACATGGCCTACATGAACTCCGTTCTCGCCAACATGGGCGGCATGGTTGGTGTCCCCCACCTCGCCCACGTGATGACGGACGCCGAGGTCAAAGCCCTCAAGAGCACAGGCCGTGACGAGGGCGTCGATTACGACCTCGCTCGCACCCAGTCCGAACAGTTCGAACGCGGCTACCTGCGGCTCCCAGGGACCCGCAACCTCGATCCCGTTGTCGTCCTCAAGGTCGAGAGCATCACTGGCGCGGTCCTCTACGATCACGCGGCCGCGAACGACCTGAAACGCGAACAGGTCGTAAACGCCGGATCGGTCTGGCTCGTGCACTCGGTCATCTCGGACTGCACCTCCCGCTTCATCATTTGGAGCTGCGGGGGTAGCAACACCGACCTTGCCCTCGACCCATTCATGGGCACGACGCGCATCCCGGGGGGCGCGAAGACTGGCACCCAGCAGGGCCCGAAGGACGCGAAGGACACGCTCGAGACGTGGATGAACGGGTATTCGCGGAACGCCGCCGTCGCCCTTTGGGTCGGCAACGCCAATAACGAACTCGTGCGCGACGGGCCATCAGCCAACTACGCCTCCGCCAATACGACCGTAAAGCTGTTCAAGACGTGGATGGGCGAATACCACAGCTGGCTCGTGAGAAGCGGCCAGATAAGCGGCCTCTCCGCGTTCGACGTCATCCAGCCAAAGAACGTCGCCCAGATCCAGTTTCAGTCGACAACCACGGAGCGCGGCCTTCCCGGTGGCTGTACCCAAACCGTCACCGCCTGGGTGCGCACGGACGTGAAACAGGTGAGCGAGTGCGAGACGCGCGAAATCGACACCCGCAACGGCCTGCTCGCAAGCAGCCAGACGCCGGCCGCTTTTCGCGCCACCAGGGGCTTCGTCAAGCTTCCATCGTTCAAGACTGACCTCGCAGTCGCGCTCGCACGGCAGCGGAGCATCCCGATCGCGCCGACGGATCTGAGTTCCGGCCAGTCCGCCGTGGCCATCGCGAGTCCCACGAACGGCAAGAGTATCAGCGGTGCAACGCCCGTAGTTGGCAGCATCAGCCTGCCAAATCTGCAGTCCTGGACGCTCGAAATTGGCGAAGGCGCGGCCCCA
>JANXYE010000034.1 GCA_025350285.1 Chloroflexota bacterium | reverse complement strand
CGCAGCATCAAGTGCCGCGGCCGGGACTCGCAGCAATAGCTCCCACCGCTCGCCCGCCCCCACCACCTCGGCTACCTCAGGACGGATATCCGCCCGGTAGACGCGCTCGACCAGCGCCAACCCGGCCTCTGGTGTCGAAAGCGGCGCCCGCAGCAGCCGCGTTTCGCTTCGCGGAAACACACGTAGGGCCACGCTTGTCAGGATCCCCAGCGTCCCGTACGAACCGCACCACAACCTCATCAGGTCGTAACCCGTTACGTTCTTGACGACGCGCCCCCCCGCCTTCACCAGCTCCCCATCGGCCCGAAGCACCGTCATGCCAAGGAGGAAGTCGCGCGGCAGGCCGTAGCGCGACCTCAGCGGCCCTCCAACGCCGGTCGCCAGGACGCCGCCGATGGTCGCCCGCGAAGGGTGCGGCGGATCCAGCGGGATCCATTGGTCGCGCAGGGCGAGATGAGCCTGGAGCGCGTCCACCGTCGTGCCTGCTGGGACGATGGCGGTCATGTCGTCCGCTTCATGTTCGATCGGCCCCCCGAGCGCTTCGTCCAGTTCAACCAGCCGGAATGGGCCGGCGGGCGAGCCGCCGGTTTCGATCTGAGTCCCCCCTCCAACCGCCACGAGCGTCCCGCCATCACGCTCAGCGACCAGCTGCTGTAGCTCCGCAAGCGAACGAGGGCGCTCGCTCGCCACCACGGATCGCCCGGCCACGAAACGTCGGGCCTCCGCTACATCAGACATATGCATCCGGGCCGGCCGCCCGAAGGGCCGCGTCGTTGTGCGCCATTTCCCCGCAACCCGTCCCGGCCGGGAGCAGCTTGCAAGGGTTGAAGTCGCCCAAGTTGCCGAAGGCCGGCCGAATACGGGCCATATTTTCGAGGTCGGGCTCGGAGTAGAGCCAGGGCATGAACTGCTGCTTCTCGAACCCCACGCCGTGTTCGCCGGTGAGCGAGCCACCCACGTCGATGCACGCTTTCATGATCTCCGCCCCGGCGCTCAGCACCCTGGCTGTCTCGCCGGGGATGCGCTCGTCGAACAGAACGCACGGGTGGAGGTTGCCGTCACCGGCGTGGAAGACGTTCGCGATTGGCAGGCCGTAGCGGGCGCTTACCTCGTCCACGCTCGCCATCACCTCGACCAGTCGCGAGCGTGGGACGACTCCGTCGAGGATGTAATAGTTCGGACGAATCCGTCCGAGGGAGCCGATCGCGCCCTTTCGGCCCTTCCACAAACGCTCGCGTTCCGCCGCCTCGCGCGCCGTCCGGACATCGGTCGCGCCGAGTTCATAGCAAATCGCGCGTGCCCCCGTCACCTGAGTTTCGACCACATCTTCAATCCCATCGAGCTCGACGAGAAGGACCGCGCCAGCGTCTGGCGGGTATCCGCACTGGAGCCCGGCTTCGGCGGCCTGGAGCGTAACCCGGTCCATCATTTCCAGGGCCGCCGGGACGAGCCCGGAACCGATGATCGCCGACACCGTATGGCTCGCCTGCTCCACCGAATCGAACACCGCTAGCAGGGTGACCACGGTGGCCGGCAGCGGTAGCAGCCGGACGACGATCTGGGTCACGATGCCGAGCGTCCCTTCCGAGCCGATGAACACGCCGCGCAGGTCGTAGCCAAAACTGTCCGGAACTCGCCCGCCAAGCCAGGTGGTCTCGCCCGCCGCCGTCACGACCTCCATGCCGAGGATGTGGTTCGTCGTCACGCCAAGCGCGAGGCAATGCGGCCCGCCCGCGTTTTCAGCCACGTTCCCGCCGATTGTGCAGGCCTTCTGGCTGCTCGGGTCCGGTGCATAGAAGAGCCCGTGTTCGGCCGCCGCTTCGGAGAGTTGGATATTCGCCAGCCCGGGCTCAACCACCGCCACGCGGTTGACCGGGTCCAATTCGATGATGCGCCGCATACGCGCCGTCGCGATCACCACCCCCCGCCGGGTCGGCACGGCCCCGCCGCTGAGCCCGGTGCCGGCGCCACGCGGCGTGACCGGCATCCGCAGTTCGTTGCAAATCCGGATGACCCGCGCCACCTCCTCCGCACCCTTTGGGAAGGCGACCGCGTACGGGGTCTGCTTCTCAATGGTCCCATCGAACCCGTAGACCATCAGGTCCTCGCGCCGCCACAGGACGTGCTCTTCACCAATGGCCAGGCCGAGACGAGCAAGTAACTCGCGGCGTGTGGTCATGGGAGGGCGCTCGCCTGGCATACGCGGCAAAGGCCGAAAATGGCGAAGTGGTGGAGGTCCGGCGCGAAGCCAAACTCCGAACGAAGCCGCTCGGCCAGGCCATCCAACAGGCCGTGGTCGAGGTCCGTCACGCCACTACACGACGAGCAAATAAGGTGGTGGTGCTGGCCCTCGGCGGCCCACTCGAAGACATAATCACCGGAGCCCATGTCTGTAGCCGTGACGAGGCGCATCCGTTTCAGGACGTCCAGCGTCCTGTACACCGTGCTCACATCGACGAACGGGTACACCTCACGGACCTGTTCGGCAAGGCGAGGCGCCGTCATGTGGCCGCCCGCATGGCGCAGCGCGCGGAGGATCATCAGCCGTTGAGGCGTGAGCTTGTGCCCGGCCCGCCGCAGCATCTCCGCTGTTTCGTCTTCGCAGCTCATCGTCGTCCAAGTGTACATCGTGTCCCGCGCGGGCGCGGCGACCGCAAGCAGCGGCGGCGGTAGGCTGCCACGATGGCAATACGGGCGATCCTGTTTGACCTCGGCGACACGCTTTTTAGGCTGCACCCGCTTCCCGAGGACTTCCGGCCCGCGTTGGCCGGGGTCCTCCGAGACGTTGTCGCCGAGGCGGACGCTGTTCAATTCGCCGGCGAGATCCAGGACGCGATCCGCGACGCCTGGGAGGCGTCCTCTGGACCCGGGCTGACTGCCGAGGTGGACAACGCCGGGACCATCGCCGACGTGCTCGAAGGTATCGAAAATTCCGACCTCCCCCGCCTCGCGCGACGGCTCGCGGACGTGTTCGGGAAGGCCGACGTTGCCCGCTTCGAAGCCGGCGAAGATTGTGGAGACCGAGTTGCCACCTTCCTCAACCGGGGCGTGCGTCTCGGCCTCGTCTCAAACACGTCCACCCGGCCAGACCTTCTGGCCGGGTATATGGACCAGGTCGGGCTCACCGCTAGCCTCTTTCAGACCATGCTCTTCTCCTCCGCAACCGGCATGCGCAAGCCCAACCCAAAGGTCTATGAGCGCGCCCTCCGCCGCATGGGCACCCGTCCCGACGAAACCCTCTTCGTGGGCGACCGTGTCGGAGAAGACATCCGCGGCCCGATGGCGGCCGGCATGTACGCCGTCCTAACGCACGAGTTTCGCCAGGAAGACCCGGGCTCGGCCCGCCCGATAGCCGTCGTGCGCGAACTCCTCGATGTCCATGAGGTGCTCCGCACGCTCCGAACTTAGCAGGTCCAGTGCCGCACGAGGTCGTTGTGACCGCCCCGGCAAGCCAGTGTCTGCGAGCCCGCCTGCGAGCCCACCATCAAGGCACTCATCACCGCCAGCATGAGCACGGCGTAGGCGAGGCCCAGCCCATTGAGCCACTTGCCTAGCCCGAATCCGGCCACGACGGCCCCCACCAGGACCGTGAGGTGGAGCGCAAAGTAGACGGTATCGCGCGCGTTCGCGGACCGATTCGACGTTGGCTGGGAGATGTCCATGGTCGTCCGCAGCAACACCAGATAAACGCCCGCGATGATAAGCGCGAGCAGGACCGCGGCAACGACCTGAGTGAGCACGGGGCGAGGCGGGCGGCGGCTTCGTTCCATGGGCCGTCGAATCTAACGGGAC
>JANXYE010000009.1 GCA_025350285.1 Chloroflexota bacterium | reverse complement strand
TGATCACCGCCCGGCGGGAGCCGGCGAAGCTCGTGGCGGTACCCGCTCCGCGCCAATGGACGCCCGCAATCCGGTTCGCCCAGGTCACGGCCGCGCTCGCGGTACTTGGACTGGTGGCGGCGGGCACCGCCGACCTTACGGCCGGAAGCACTTCGAGAGGCTCGACCGCCAGGACCGCGGCGCCCGCCGCCGAAGCCGGGATCGCCCAGGACTTGGCGGGGGCCACAACGGTCCCCGCCAAGGGTGCATCCGCTCCGGCTCGGGCAGCCACCACCGCCGCGGCCGTCGCCCCGGCCGCCAGCGGCAACGGTGGAGGCGCCGCGGGCGGCATCCCCACCGCGCCCGCGACGGAGACCGGGAGCGACTCGTACTCGGAGTCCGCGGCGCCCCAGCCAGCGGCGCCGCCCGATTCAGGCCCTCCCGCCTCGGGCTTTGCATCAACAATCACATCAACAACGGACGGTGGCCAGCCAGCGAGGCTGGTAATCGACCAGCAAGCTGGGAGCGGAAGCAACGACCGCAACCTCCACGGAGTCGAGCTGCTTCTCGCCGGGTTACTCGCGGCGAGTCTCTCCGCCTGGCTCTTCCTCCGAACGAAAGGGAACAACGGATGAACACGAATCTTCGACGGCTGCTCCTCGCCAGCGGACTGACGGTGGGCGTTCTGGCGCTCAGCGGCTGCACGGACAGCGCCCGCACGACAATCCAGACCTCGAACGAAGCCACCGGCATCTCCGTCAGCGGGCATGGCGAAGTGTCCGTGAAATCGGACACGGGCTACTTCGACGTTGGCGTGCAGGTTTCGGCCGCCACCGTGGGCGAGGCCCAATCGAAGGGCGCCAAAGCCGCCGACGCGGTGATCAAAGCCGTCAAGGCGAACGGCATCGACGACAAGGACATCAAGACCACCGGCCTCAGCATCCAGCCGGAATATTCGTACCCGCGAGATGGCGGCAAACCGACCATCACCGGCTACTCCGTCACGAACAACGTCAGCGTGAAGGTGCGAAAGCTCGACACGTTCTCGAAGGTCGTGGACGACGCGGCCACAGCCGGCGGAAACGATGTGCGCCTGAACAGCATCCGATTCGACGTGGAGGACAACGCAAAAGCCATCGAGCAGGCACGCGAAGCGGCCATGGCCGACGCCAGGAAGAAGGCGGAGCAACTCGCGAAACTGGGTGATGTCTCCCTCGGGACGCCGGCCTCTATCCAGGAGACCAACAGCACGCAGCCGCCGATCGCCGAGGCGCGGCTGACGTCGGGCATCAAGGCCGCGGGCACCCCGGACCTCCCCACGCCGATCCAGCCGGGCACGGGCATCGTGGTCGTCGACATCGCCGTACGCTGGACCATCAAGTAACGGGCTCAACGCGCGGGTAAGCTGGCGTAAACGTCCCGCTTTACCCCGGGCGCCAGGGCCGTCGATGCTGATGTGGTGACGCGCTTCGCCCTCCTGCTGCCGCTCTTCGCAATTGTCGCCGTAGGAGTCGTCGGCGGCGCGCTCTTCTTCTCGTCCCGGAGAGAAACCCCGGCGCCAGCAGCCGCGACTTTGGCCCCCGCGACATCGGCGGCGATCCCAACGCCAGCCGGACAACCGAAGCTGGCCCCCGGCCAAACAGTCTGCCAGGGGTTGTTGCACGTCCCAGGCGCGGGCGAACCTCGGACCTTCCCGGCGGTCTACACCCAGCGCGTCGATGTGCGCGGGATCACCGTGGTCGGGAGCGCGAACGTTTCGCGGCAGGCGTTCGACGAGGCGAAGAAGACCATTGAGCGGATGTTCGCGAACAACGACCTGGTGGAGCCGCTCGTCGAGCGCGGGGCCTACGTGATTATCGTCGATGACGGCCAGGGCATCCTCTCGCTGCCGGAGTTCTCGTGCCTGGGCAGGGAAGCGGCCGCAAACCTGATAAGCCACGCCTGCGGAATAGCGGACCGGGCGGACTACCCGGTGGCCACGGTTAACGAGGCCGACCTCGTGGGGGACCGGCGCGGGCCATGCCGAGGGCTAAACATCCTCTACCACGAACTGGGACACCTGGTGCAGAACTGGAGCCTCCCGCCCGCGGACTACTTCGACATCAAGCAGTACTACGCGGCGGCGGTCGCGGCCGGGAAGTACAAGGGCCAATACGCGGCCACGAACCCGAACGAATACTTCGCCGAGGCGACCCAAAACTACTTCCTCCACGGCGACCCGGACGGCTCGAAGGATCGGGCGTGGCTGAGGAAGTACGACCCGGACCTGTACGAACTCTTGGCCCGAAACTACGGGCAGTAGTTGGCGGACCGGCGTCGGTGGATTGCGCGGAGGAACGTTGTCGCGCCGTGGAAACAGCTGTCCACCTCGGCTCTCGCGTGGCGAAAATTTGGCCACTGAGTGGCGAAATTTTGACCACCGGCCGGAGATAACTGGGCCGCGCAACGCGCCGTCAGACGTTCAGACCCCAATCGAGGGCGTTCTCCAACAGCTGTTCGAAGGCGGGAGATTCCCAGGTGACGCGCAGCGTCCCCGGGGTGCGGCCTTCCGGATCGACGTTCTTTTCAACGAAGGGCTGGCTGTTGCTCGCGGGCGAGTGGCAATGCCCGAGTGTGATGTACGTGACGCCACCAGCGCCCGTGTCCCGCGTGAAGGCGATGACGCGCGTCTTGCCGTCCGGGAGGAGCGCGGTATCGGTGTCGTACTGGAAGCCAAAGCCCGGGGGTGAGTTGTCCGGGCCGAGCTCCGCTGTCAGGAGCACGCGCGAACGTTCCAGGTCCAGCGCCTCGACCATGTACGGCTCATCCACCACTTCGAAGCTCGCCGGCAGGCCCTTCGTCAGTGGATGGTCCGCGTCGTGGACATCCACGCTGAAGCGGCGAACCGGCGGGTGGTTGATGAAGAACGCGCCGAGCGCTTCGTGGTGCGGAAGCTTCACCATCCGGCGCTGCCGAGAGCCCTCGATCCGGGCGGCCTTACCCCCGCTCGTGCCGTGCAGGCCGAGCCAGCGTCCGCCCCGGCGCATCCATTCCGTCACGAACTCGGCCTGGCCGCTGTTGAGGACCGGGCCAGCGGTGTAGGTGACGAGGAACTGGGAGAGCGGCAGCCACTTCTCCACATCTTCGAAGTCGTTAGCGACGCTCGCGACGGCCGCCTTCTCTTGCAAAAGCTGGAGGATACGGAGGCGGGCATAGTCGTGGTCGTGGCCGGCGGGGGCGCCAGGCGGGAAGCCCCCGACGACGAGGTGGACGCGAACGGGCCAGTCTGTCATTGCGAGCGGGAGCTTACGC
>JANXYE010000671.1 GCA_025350285.1 Chloroflexota bacterium | reverse complement strand
CGCCAGCGAGTACATGCACGTCGTCAACGCGGGCGGTATGTGCCAGTTCATCATGATGGCCGCGAACACCTCGAACATGCCGTCCTGGTTCAACGCCGTTACCGGCTGGGACATGGACGTCGATGAGATGCTCACCGTCGGGGAGCGCATCAACAACCTGCGCATGGCCTACGAAGTGCGCGAAGGCGGCAACCCGCGCAAGCGTGAAGTCCCGACGCGTGTGACGGGCGTGACGACGGAAGCGACCCATGCCGGGCCGCTCGCGGGCGTCAAGCTGGACACGGAACTCCTTGAAACCGACTTCCTGAAGGCCTGCGATTGGGACACCGAGAACTGCAAACCTTCTCGCGCGAAGCTGGAGAGTCTCGGCTTGAAAGAAGTCGCGATGGCGCTGCACGCGTAGATCGCTACTCCAGGACCTACCAAAGAGGGGCAGCCAACCGGCTGCCCCTCTTGTGTTGAGCCGTGGATTTCAAGCTTTCGGGCGGTAGCATCTCAACCTGATCTCTGGAGACAGAGCGAACGTCAATGGGGGTGGGCGTCAGACTCTTGCGCGGCAGGCGTTGACGGGCCGGAAGGCTCTCGTTCGGAAGCCGCCGCCCAGGCGAACGTAGCAGACTGCCTCCCGAGACCTCCAGCCGCTGTCCGCGAGAACGCTCCGCGTCATCGCGCAAAAATCTGACGGCCACCCCCGTCAATGGATGCATACGTAACCAGTCGTGCCGGTCGTGTATACTCGCGGTTGAACGGTGGAATGGCGCTACTCGGCGCCGGCCGGGCCAGGGCGAACGCGGCGCAACATCCGCGTGCTGGATCTCAAACGATTCATGGAAACCCAACTGATCGTCATCGGCGTCATTGTCGCCGTCCTCATCATCCTGTTCTTCATCAGCCGGCCTCTCGTGAACATTGGCGGTACTGAAGTCGGCATCCTCGAACGGCGGCTCGTCGGTAAGGGGCTGCCCGAAGGCCGCGTGATCGCCCAGAAGGGAGAAGTGGGCATCCAGGCGCAGGTGCTTTCGCCTGGGCTGCACTTCCTCATCCCGTTCCTGTTTAAGGTGCGCAAAGCGCCGATGGCCGTCATCAGCGAGGACGAAGTTGGGCTCGTCGAATCGATCGACGGCCGCGCGCTCGATCCCGGGCGCATCTTCGCGCGTCGCGTCCCCGGCCACGATACCTACCAGGACGGCGAATCGTTTTTGCGCAACGGAGGCCAGAAGGGGACGCAGGTCGATGTCCTGCCGCCGGGCCAGTTCCGGATCAACACGTACCTCTTCCGCATCCGCGTGGAGAAGGCGCTTATCGTCGCTTCGAGCAACGTCGGCGTCGTCACCGCCCGCGACGGCGAAGCGATGCGCCCCGGCCGGCTGCTGGCCCGCAGCACGTCTGGCCATACGGCCTTCCAGGATGCCGAAGCGTTCCTCACCAACGGCGGCGAGCGTGGCCCCCAGATCGACCTCATGCTGCCGGGCCGCTACCGCCTGAACCTTGACTTCTTCAACGTCGAGGTTCGCCCGGCCACGGTCGTGCAGGCGAACCAGATCGGACTGGTGACGGCGAAGGACGGCGCTCCGCTGCTGGTCGGCGAACTCGTTGCCATCAACGTTAGCGGGCATAACGACTTCCAGGACGCCTCCGCCTTCCTCGTCAACGGCGGCCAAAGGGGCCCCCAGTTCGACCTCCTGAAACCAGGCACCTACTACATCAACCCGCTCATGTTCGATGTGAAGCTGGACCAGGTGACGGTGATCCAGCGCGGCGAAGTGGCCGTCCTCGTTTCAAACGTCGGCCCGGAGCCGGGTGCGTCGTCCGAACAGCGGCTCGCCGGCGCCCAGGAGCGATACGTCGTGCCCACCGGCTTCCGCGGTATCCAATCCGAGGTTGCTGGTCCTGGCGTGTACTATCTCAACCGTTGGGCGTATATAGCCTATGTCATCCCGACCACGAACCTGACGGTCGATTGGGCGGAGGAAACGATTGTTTCGGAAGCCCCCCAGACTGACTCCAGCGGCCAACACGTCCAGCTCTTTAACCCGCTCTCGGTGATTAGCCGTGACGGATTCGAGATGAAGGTGAGCGTCAAAGTCATCATGCGCGTGCGACCGGACCAGGCGCCGCTCATGGTGGCGAAGATTGGGTCCGTCCAGAACCTCATCGATCACGTCATCCACCCGATGATCGACTCCTCGTTCCGCAACCAGGCGTCTTCGACAGAAGCCATGTCCTTCATGCAGGACCGCGCCGTTGAGCAGGCGAAGGCCGAAGAGCGAGCACGTGAGGAATTGGAGAAGTACCACGCGGAATGCGTGCGCGTGCTCATCTCCCAGATCATCCTCCCGCGTGATCTGATGGACATCCAAACGCGCCGGGTTATCGCTGCCCAGCAGCAGGCGATGTTTGTCGAGCAGCAGAAGTCCGAGCAGCAGCGCATCGCGACGGAGAACACACGCGCCCAGGCGGACAAGCAGATCGAGCTCGTGGCGGCGCAGATCGGCGTGCAGGTCGCCGAACAAACGCGCCAGCGCACCGTCATCGAGGCAGAGGGGCGCGCGCGCGCCGTCGAGCTCGAAGGTAACGCCGAGGGTACCCGCATCCGTGCCGTCGGCGACGCGACCGCCGAGGCGTACGACAAGCAGCAGGAGGCGGTCGGCCAGTCGAACCTCTTCGGCATCGAAGTGGCCAAGGCGATCGCCGCGGCCGGGCTGAAGATCACCCCGGACATCGTCGTCACCGGGGGCGGCGATGGTGGCGGCGGGGGCATC
>JANXYE010000598.1 GCA_025350285.1 Chloroflexota bacterium | reverse complement strand
ATCCAGCGTCCATGTCTCGCTACGTGAAGCGGCGTATCCGCGCCCCGCTGCCCGTGGACGAAGCACGATTCCTTCGCTGGCTTCGGCGATCGTCGGCGCGGGGCGCGGTGCCATTCGCGGTCGATGACGCGAGCGCCTGGTTGTATGCCCGCTACCTGGACGAGCTGTCACCGCTCTACACGATGCTCCAGGCCCCGGCCGACGCCATCCGTGTCCTCCAGGATAAGGGCACCTTGCCTGGCGCCTGTAGCACGGCCGGGTTGGCAACACCGTCATGGCTCGTTGCGGGCCCCGGCGAGAACCCGGAACTGGACGGTCTGAGGTATCCCGTCTTCGTCAAGCCCCGCACCCAGGCCGGTGCTCGGTTCGCGTTCAAGGGCGAGATTGCCCGGGACCCGGCGGCGGCGAGGGCACTCGTGGCACGGTTTGCTTCTCGCGAGAAGATGGGAAACTACGACGCGGCGGCCCTCGGGGACATGGGCGCGATAGTCCAGCCGTACATCGAACGGCCCGGCAACCGCGTCTACGGCATCTCCGGCTTCGTCGGGCGCGGCGGAGAGTTCCTCGGGCTGCGGGCGTCGTACAAGACCCTGCAGCGGCCGATCGAGAACGGAAACGGCATTTGTTTCGAAGAAGCGGGGGTGGATTCCGCGTTGGCGGCTGGCCTGGCGAGGCTCTCCAGGCAGGTTGGCTACATCGGAATGTTCGAGGCGGAGTTCCTCGAGGACGGCGAGGAGCGGTTGCTCATCGACTTCAACTGCCGGCTCTTCAATGGCATTGATTTCGTAATTGCGCGTGGACTGGACCTGCCTGCGTTGCACTACGCCGCGGCCATCGGGGATGAAGCGGAACTCGAGCGCCTGGCGGCGGCGGCGGCGAAGTGCGATCGGCCAACGGGCCTTGTCTACTGCGACCGGCCACGCTTCGATATCGCGCTGAAGCGCTGGCAGAACAGCGGAGTTATGTCTCCGGCGGGAGTCACGCGCTGGCGGCTGTGGCTGACAGAACACCGCAGGCGGGTAGTCCAACCGACCCACGACTACCGCGACCCGGGTCCGGGCCTCTGGGTGTTCGCGACGAACTGGGCGCCGGTTACCGTGCGGGCGAGCCTGCGACGGACGCGACGCCGCTTACGAACTTAAGCTGAGACGCAGGGGTCCGGTCCCCAGCGAAGGAACTCCGGTGAGAGGTCGAATCCGTTCGGCCACGCGATGGTGCCAAGGTCCGAGTCGAACGCGCCGCGCGCGAAGAACGACCGGTCGCGCAGCGCAGCGAACTGCTCGGTGACGCCTTCAAGCTCGGGCCACATGTCGAAGCCGCGACGAAAGCCGTCAGCGAACGTTGTTTTGATCACGAAGTCGTGGAGGACGCGAACTCTGACAACGCGCGTCTCGATGCCGGTGGCACCGTTGGGGGCGGAGACGATTTCATCGTCAGGAGCCGAAGACATCTTGGCTATTTGGGTCGTCGCCATGCCTGGCTCTCCCTCCAATGACGGTGTAGCTCTTCGCGAGATTCTTCGGCCCACGAGACGGTTCGGTCGAGCGCCCGTCTCGGCAGACCGCCTGACAAGAGCCCAAGCGTCGCGATTTCAATCGACGCTTCGTACTCAGCATAGCGCACGTGGAAGTGCGGTGGGCCGTGCTCGTTGAAATGCATGAAGATGCGGATGCCATCGAACGTCACGATTGTGGGCACGGCCTAGCGAGCCACCGGGATGACGTCGGTCCCCATGTAGGGCTGGAGTACCTCGGGGATCCCCACGCCGCCGTCTTCGAGCTGGTAGTTCTCCAGCACCGCGATGACCGTGCGCGGGAGTGCGAGGCCGGATGCGTTCAGCATGTGCGGATGGCGCGGCGAGGATTCAGGCGTTTCGCGGTACCGGATATTCGCGCGCCGCGCCTGGAAGCCCAGGCAGTTCGAAGCGGAACTTACCTCCAGCCACTCCCCCTGGCCGGGCGCCCAGATTTCGAGGTCGAACGTCTTTGTGGCGTTGAAGCCCAGGTCTCCCGTGCAGAGTTCGACCACGCGGTAGGGCAAGCCGAGCAACTCCGGGATGGAACGCGCCCGCCGGACAAGCATCTCCAGTTCGGCTTCGCTCTTGTCCGACTCGCAGTACACGAACATCTCCACCTTCTCGAACTGATGGCCGCGCTTTATCCCGCGCACGTCCTTGCCGGCGCTCATCTTTTCGCGGCGGAAGCAGGGCGTATGACCGACAAAACGCATGGGGAGCCTGCCGGCCGGAATGATCTCGTCGCGGTAGAGGTTCACGAACGCGACTTCGGCGGTTGGGATGAAGAAGTAGTCTTCTTCGTGGTCTTTGTAGAGGTTGTCGCGGAATTTCGGGAGCTGTCCGGAAGCGAAGAGGGAGGCCTCCGAGAGCATGTATGGCAGGTAGTGCTCGACGAATCCGGCGGCGGTGTGTTCGTTCAACATGAACTGAATGAGCGCCCGCTGAAGACGGGCTACGCCTCCTCGCAGGGCGTAAAAGCGGGAACCCGACATCTTGGCGCCGCGTTCGATATCGATGCCGTCGATGATTTCGCCGATCTCCCAATGTGGGCGCGGCTTGAACCCGAATTGCGGGATCTCACCGACCGTTTCTACGACCACGTTGTGGCTTTCGTCCGGACCGCGTGGGACCGATGGATCGACGATGTTCGGGACCTCGAGCAGCAGGCTCCGCAGTTCCTGATCGCAGCCACGGAGTTCGAGATCGAGACCGGAGATCCTGTCGCCGAGGGCACGGGCGGCGGTGATACGTTCCTGCCTTTCGCCTGCGTCCTTCGTTTTTCCGATTGCCTTGCTCGCAACGTTGAGTTCAGCGCGCAGGTTCTCCACGACCGTGAGGCGCGAGCGGCGCGCGTCGTCCAGTTCGATGATCCGGTCGACCGGCGCGGACGTGTTGCGCAACTCCAGGTCGCTCCGGACACGATCGGCGTTTTCGCGGATGAACTGTGCGCTGAGCATGGGCTACTCCGAAGCGTCGATCGCGCGGATGCCAAGCAGGCGCGCGTCTTCGGCTATTTCGACGAGCGTACCATCGGGCGCCGGGAGCGGGAACGCGGAAACCAGTTGGGCGCGCGTCACCCAGACGTGCTGACCGGCGGGGATCGGAGCTTCGTAGTTGACCTCGGGCGAAGTCGGTCGCGTGAAGTAGACGTGGTCGATGTGTTGGTGCAGCGGCTGGCCCGTGGCGCGGATGTCCTGTACGAGGATCACGGCGGGGGGAGGCAGGACGGCCGGCCCCGGGCCGGAGAGGCGGAGCAGGTCGATGGGCTCGATGACGTCCACTTCAAGTCCGCTCTCTTCGAACGCCTCGCGCCTCGCCGCCTGGACCGGGTCTTCGTTCGGTTCGCAGTGGCCGCCCATCGGCAGCCACATGTGAAGCTTGGCGTGCCAGTGGAAGAGGGTACGGCCGCCGTGGACTACGTACGCGGTCGCCGTGAAGTGGCGCTCCATCGGCGTCGCCTCACTCACGGACGGTCTTGTGCGGTGGGAAGAGGATGACTTCGCGGATCGACGACTGGCCGGTCAGCATCATGATCAGCCGGTCGATGCCCATGCCGAAGCCGCCTGTCGGCGGCATCCCGTGTTCCAGCGCGAACAGGAAGTCTTCGTCGAGCATCTCGACCTCGTCGTCGCCCGCGGCCTTGAGTGCGAGCTGTTCGTCGAATCGGGCACGCTGCTCGAGAGGGTCGTTCAGTTCGGTGTAGGCGTTGCCGAACTCGATCCCGCCGATAAAGCACTCAAATCGCTCGACAAGGCGCGAACTGCCCGGCTTTCGCTTGGCCAGGGGCGAGAGTTCGACCGGGTAGTCCACCAGGAAGGTTGGCTGAATCAGGTTGGGTTCGACGTAGTGCGACATCGCCTCGTCCGCGAGCTTGCCGTAACCGGCGGCCGGCGGCGTGGGTATCCCGCGGCGCGTGAGTTCGGAACGCAGAGCATCGGTCGATGTGAACTCGTCGAGGTCGGGGCCGCCATACTCGCGCATCGCGTCGAAGAAGGTGACGCGCCGCCAGGGCGGGGCCAGCTCTATCTCGTGCTCCCGGAACGTCACCCGCGTCGTGCCGAGGACCTCTTGCGCGACCTGACTGACCAGCTCCTCGGCCATGCGGGCGACATCGTGATAGTCGGCGTACGCCTCATAGGTCTCGATCATCGTGAATTCGGGGTTGTGCTTGAAGCTCATCCCTTCGTTGCGGAAGTTGCGGCCGATCTCGTAAACCTTTTCGAAGCCGCCAATAACCAGCCGCTTCAAGTACAACTCAAGGCTGATGCGCAGCACGCGGTCTTCGTCGAGCGCGTTGAAATGGGTAATGAACGGCCGGGCGGCGGCGCCGCTTTCGGATTCCTGCAGGATTGGGGTCTCGACCTCCATGAACCCTCGCGCATCGAGAAACCGGCGGATGGCGGCAATCGCACGGGACCGGATGGCGAAGGTGCGGCGCGTTTCTTCGTTCGACATGAGGTCCAGGTAACGTCGACGCTGCTTCGTCTCCGCGTCGGTGAGGCCGTGGAACTTTTCGGGCGGCGCATGCAGCGCCTTCGTGAGCATCGTC
>JANXYE010000528.1 GCA_025350285.1 Chloroflexota bacterium | reverse complement strand
AGCTGCTCGGCAGGTCCCTCACGACGCAGGCCATCATCGCCGCCATCGGCGCCTTCCGGCTGAACCCCGAGTCGTAGGCGCTCCCGCGGACAGCGGTTGAATTGCTCACGGCCCGATTGGGAATTAGGATCGACGTTTGCGGGGGTCGTGCATGGTCAAGCTGATAATCGCGATCATCGTCGGCGTCGTGCTGGCCTACTTGGGCCTGAGCGTCATCGTCGATGGCTACGCGGGCGGAAACATCTTCCCGAATGGCCTCACGCCCGATTCGTGGGCGGCCCCGAACAGCTGGAGCACCTGGCGCGATATCGTCATCGTCCTGAGCGCGGGCTTCTGGGTGATCGGCGGCGTGTTGCTCGTGGTCCTCCTGATCGTCGCCATCTTCCTCCTGCTGCAGGTCCGCAAGCTCCTGGAACAGAACGTCGCCCCAGCGGTCGATTCGTTGCGTGATTCGCTCGACAACCTGCGTGGCACGACGGAGTTCGCGGGCGAAACCATCGCCTCGCCGCTCATCCGGGCCTACTCCGTCGTCCGGGGCGTACGCAGTGGGCTCGGCGCGATTACGAACTTCCCCAACCGCGTCAAGGGCAACAAGAAGAAGGGCCGCAAATGACGAGCCCCGAGCCTGGTCCGCGCCCGTTACGGTGGCCCGAGCCGGAGGATAGCGGCCCCCTCGGCTGGGTGCGCGCCATCGCTTTCGGCGTGCGCGATACGGCCAAGGACATGCTTGAGGCCGGTCGTAAGGGCGCCGACAGCGGCTACGCGGAAGGCTGGCGGCGGTTCGACAAAAAGACCAAGTATCGCCGCAAGCCAGACCCGAACGCCCCGCCGCCCCGCCGCCGTCGCGAAGAGTAGCCGCCGCCTCACCGCGTTCGCGCGTGTGTCCCCAGCCTTGCTACCATGTCCGAACGACCCCGCGCGGAGAGGTGCTGGAGTGGTCGAACAGGCACGCCTGGAAAGCGTGTAGGGGTGCAAGTCTCTCGTGGGTTCGAATCCCACCCTCTCCGCCAATGCTCATTGCGACCCGGCGGCGTCGGTTACCGGCTGGGCGACATCCTCGTCGAGGTGGCGCATGAAACTCGGATTGCAGATACCCGTCTTCACCTGGCCTGGTGGCCCCTCCCAGCTTGGTCCGACCCTGGCGAACATCGCCCGCACGGCCGAGGACGCCGGCTACGACTCCATCTGGGTGATGGACCACCTCTTCCAGATCCCGCCGGTGGGCGCGGTCGATATGGACATGCTGGAGGCGTACACGACGCTCGGCTTCCTCGCGGCGAGCACGAAGAGGGTGACGCTCGGGACGATGGTCACGGGAGTGACCTATCGCCACCCGGGAATCCTCGTGAAGCAGGTAACCACCCTCGATGTCCTCTCCGGCGGGCGTGCCTGGCTTGGCATCGGCGCAGCCTGGTTCGAACGCGAACACCTCGGCCTGGGCGTGCCCTTTCCGCCGCTCAGCGAGCGCTTCGAACGGCTGGAGGAGGCGCTCCAGATCGCGGACCAGATGTGGGGCGAATCGTACGGGCCGTTCGAGGGCAAACATTACCAGCTGGCCGAGACCCTGAACGTCCCGCAGGCGCTGCGCAGGCCCCGCCCACGCATCCTTATCGGCGGTTCGGGCGAGAAGAAGACGCTGCGGCTGGTCGCGCAATACGCCGACGCCTGCAACATCTTCGCTGAGAGTGCGGACGTCATCCGCCGAAAGCTCGATGTCCTGCGGCAGCACTGCGACGACCTCGGCCGGGATTACAACAGCATCGAGAAGACGGTGATTTCGCGCATCGACCTCGGCCCGAACGGTGAGCACGCCGGCCGCGAGACCGAACGCCTCGCCAGCTACGCCGAAGCCGGCGCCCAGACGGTCATCGGCATGCTGATGAACTGCTGGGAGATCCGCCCGTTCGAGGTCATGGCGCGCGACGTGATCCCGGCGCTTGCGAAGGTGTGATTCAGGGATTACGCGCGAGCGATGCGGGACAGGACTTGCTCTGTGGTGTAACGACGGTCGGCGGCGTCCCGCTTCTCAATCGCACGGTTGATGAAGGCAATCTGCTCTGGAGTCAGTGGCTCGCGCTCGACGAGCCCAAAATTGCGAATCAGGTCCCACGCGTCGCTCGCGGTGTCCTCATCGGCGTTGGTCACGAAGCGAAGAAGCTCTTCCTTGGCAGTCATTCGAGCGAAGCTACGCGCTCGAAGCCTCAAAATCCACCAG
>JANXYE010000489.1 GCA_025350285.1 Chloroflexota bacterium | reverse complement strand
TCACATGCGCCAACCGTTCCCGGATGGAACAATGCCGGGTGGCAGCGCGACAGCACGGTCCGCCAGCTCAGGAGGGACGAATGGCACGCGCGTTGGTGACGGGCATCGGGGCGATCACCCCGTTGGGCTTAACGGCGAAAGAGACGTGGGCGGCAATGCTCGCGGGCGAATCGGGGATCACGAAGATCACGCGGTTCGATGCAAGCGCGCTTCCGGTCCGGATCGCGGCGGAAGTGAAGGATTTCGAGCCCGCCAAGTATATGGACGCGAAGGAGGCGCGGCGCATGTCGCGCTTCGCCCAGTTCGCGGTGGCGGCGGCGCGCATGGCGGCCGACGATGCCGGGCTCGAACTGACCGACGCCGAGCGGCCGCGGGCGGCATCGGCTATCGCCACCGGCGCGGGCGGCGCTATCGACACAATGGAGGAAACGAAGGTGCTGCTGGAGCGCGGCCCGAACCGCGTGAGCCCCTTTTACATCCCGATGATGGCCCCGAACATGGGCGCCTGCCAGGTTTCGATGCAACTCGGGTTGCGCGGGCCGGCCCTCGCGAGCGTGGCCGCCTGCGCGAGCGGGCTCTACTCGTTCATCGAAGCAAAGAGCATGATCGACTCAGGCGTCGCCGATGTGGTCCTCTGCGGCGGCTCGGAGGCTGCCATCGCGGCCCTTCCCATGGCGTCGCTCGCGAACATGAAGGCGCTCAGCCGCCGCAACGACGAACCCACCCGCGCCAGCCGCCCCTTCGACCGCGACCGTGACGGGTTCGTCTTCGGTGAGGGCGCCGTCGTCTTCGTCATCGAGCGCGCCGAACGCGCCCAAGGCCGCGGCGCACGCGTTTACGCGGAACTCATGGGCGGCGCGCTGAGCTGCGACGCTTTCCACATCACCGCGCCGCGCGAAGACGGCAGCGGGGCCGAGCAGGCGATGCGCGAGGCGCTCCGCTTCGCCGGCATGGCCGCTTCGGACATCGACTACATCGCGGCGCACGGCACGGGCACGCCGCTCAACGACTCGACCGAGACCATCGCCATCAAGGCAGCCTTCGGGGAAGCCGCCGGCCGAATCGCGATCAGCTCACCGAAGTCGATGGTCGGGCATCTGCTGGGCGCCGCCGGGGCGGTTGGGGGGCTCGCGGCGGTGATGGCCGTGGCCGAAGATCGCGTCCCGCCAACCATCAACCTGGAGAACCCCGACCCTGCCTGTGACCTGGATTATGTCCCACTGAAGGCGCGTCCCATGACCGTCCGGGCGGCTACCGCGAATGGCTTCGGATTCGGTGGCCAGAACGGTTGCGTGGTCTTCCGCAAGGCGTGAGGCTGGCCTACCATCGTCCGACGCCAGGGGCGCGGGACGCCTTTCGGACGCGAGGAGGGCCGCCATGGCCGAGCTATTTGACCGGGTCCGGGATGTTGTGGTGCGCCAGCTCAAGGTGCAGCCCGACGAGGTGCATCCCGAGTCGAATTTCATTGATGACCTGCGCGCGGACTCGCTCGACATCGTGGACCTGACGATAGCCATCGAAGAAGCGTTTCAGGACGAGGCCACGTTCGAGATCCGGGACGAAGACGCGGAGAATATCCACACCGTGCAGGACATCCTGGACTTCCTAACGGCCCACGGCGTTTCGTAGCAAAAGAACCGTGAGCCACCGATCACCAGGGTCAGCCGCCAAGAGGCCAAGGTGCCAAGATTTTGACCACCGAACCAAGTGCCAGGGCGGATGAGGTCGCCCGCTGCGTGATTGGCGCCGCGATCGAGGTTCATCGGGCACTTGGACCGGGCTTCATCGAGTCCGTTTACGAGGAGGCTCTCGCTGCCGAGTTGAGGCTGGTTGGGGTCGGGTTCACACGACAAGCGGTCGTGGAGTTGGCCTACAAAGGTGCGAAAATCGGTGAGCATCGACTCGATCTGCTGGTCGAAGGCTGCCTCGTCGTCGAGCTGAAGGCGGTGGACCGGCTCCTTGACATCCACGCCGCGCAGCTCCGTTCGTACCTGCGGGCCGCCGGGCTGCAACTTGGGCTGCTCATCAATTTCAACGCGACCGAACTCCGCCACGGCCTTAAACGGGTAGTTACCAGCACATAAGCTTGGCCTCTTGGCCTCTTGGCGGCCAACTGCTTCAGCCGGCGAGAGCACGGAGGCGGGCGACTATCCCGGGGAGGACGTCGAGGACGCGGTCGATGTCGGCTTCCGTGTTGGAG
>JANXYE010000453.1 GCA_025350285.1 Chloroflexota bacterium | reverse complement strand
TTCTCACGGGCCATGGCCGCCGCGCGCGTAACGTGGATCTCGTCGTGTACCAGTTCCCAGAGGCCGTGCCGACTCGTCCAGCGTGAGAGGCCCGCGGCATGCTTGGCCAGGCGGCGTTCGAGATCCTCAGTTTGACCAATGTAGAGACGGCCGCCTGGATTGCGAAGGACATAGACATGGAACTGCATATCTTTGCCGGTTGCAGTAAAGTAGGCTCCCCCGGTAGGGATTCGAAGCCCGAACCTATCGGTTTAATCCTTCCCCGGAAGGAATCGCTCTCCCGTTGAGCTACCGAGGAAAGGCCCCACCAGTGTCCCGTCCCCGGCTCGAAGAATCAACCACCATCTCCGTGGCCGCACCAGCCAGTAGGGTCGAGAGGCAGCACGGTGGATACTCCGAAACCTCCCGCCGCTGACTCACGTGTTTGCTACCGATCCGTCGCTCTCTCCCCCTTGGCCGCCCCTCGATCCGGCCGTCTGTACTCTCAGGCGACCCCCTGACCAGGGCAAGCCTGGCGACAATGTCCTCCCCGTCGCACGAGTGCGCGGCGCCCATAAAAGGGTGCCGCGTATTCATTTCTCCATCCCCCACGGCGCCCCTACAGGATCTTTCGCCGCGCAGGCTTCACTCTTTCCCAACTACGTGACACGATAACGCCGCATCGTCGTCTGTCTTCCGGGGGGGAGCGAGCATGACCTATCCAACTGACCAGGATGAACTGAACGTCTGCCGCCACCTCGGCTTGTCGGACGATCAGGAGTCGCACGCCACTTACGCGACCGACGCCCATCGTTGCTTCAAGCTCGACACGCCGACGAAAATCGCCACCCAGCACCAGGAGCGGTTCTGCCTTGGCGCCGAACACCCGAACTGCCCTATCTTCAAAGGCGAAGGCTTGGCCCGCACGGGCCGCGCCGGAGCCGGAGCCGCGGCGGCCGGTTCCCCGTTCGATCGCCCCTCGCGGCCCAACGTGGAAACCGAATCTTCTCCTACCAAGCCCGTCCGCGCCCCGCGTGCTCCTCAGCGCCCGAGCCCGGACAAGCCGTTCAAACTCGGGGGCGGCCCCGGCTTCAGCCCCCGTCCCCGGGCGGGCGGCATCAGCATGCGCACGATGACCATCGGGCTGTTCATCCTCGCCGCCGTCGTCCTCGCCCTCGCCTTCCTCATCCAGAACGTCGTCGGTGGCGATGATGGCAAGACGCTGACGCCTGCTGAAGTGCAACAGACCCAGGCCGCCCTCAAGCCCACCACCCCCGCCACCGCCGCCGCCACCCGCACGGCGGGCGCCGGGACACCGGGCGGCACGCCCGGGAACTCCGCGACGGCCACCGCCCAGGCGAATCGCACGCCCACGGGCAGCGCCACGAGCACCGCGCCCGCGGCCGGGACGTATACGGTGAAGGCCGGAGACAGTTGTCAGGCCATCGCCGACGCGAACGGGGTCACACTTGACCAACTCCGCCAGCTGAACCCCACCATCGATGCGACCTGCTCGAACCTCGGTATTGGCCAGGTGCTCAAGCTGAAGTAGCAGCCGCGATGGCGTCCTCGCCTTCGAACGCGGAATCGCTGATTCGCCCGGGCAGTCCAACCTCGGAGTGGTGCTCCACTACCCAGCGCTGGCGCGCCGTCCAGTGCGCCGGGTAGCTCGACCATTCGCGCGTGCGCTCCTCCAGCCACTTCCAGTCCGCCCAGCAGAGCAGCGCCAGGTCCAGGTCGCGCCGCGCGAGCCGCCGTACTTGCGCCATGATCGGCGTGCGCGTGCGCTTCCGCTTCTCGACCTTGTCCGCGAGGAGGATGATCTTCGAAAGCAGCGGCATCTCCGGAGCACCTGTCGTGTGTTCGCGCACGGCCGCGATCACTTCATCGTCCTTCACCGCGAATCGCTCGCGCAGCACAACCGCCGCCAAAGGCCCATGCAGCATCACCGGGCTCGCCTCGTCTTGCGCTGCCACCGGGAGGCCGATGTCCCGCGCTAGCCCGAGCTGCTCGCGGGGCGCCAGCGCCCGGAACAGGTCGTGTCCCCAAACGGCGAGCTCCGCCCGTTGGGGCGAGACATCCCAGCGGACGGCAAGGTCCACCGCCTCGACCAGCACCCGCCCGACATGTTCGCGCAGCCCCTTCGGCCGCGATTCGAACTCCGCCTGGAGCGCCTCGATCTGGGCCTGTAGCCGCCTGCCCATCAGCCCTCCGGCCCAAGCGGCCGTCCGCCCAGGAGATGGAGGTGAAGGTGCGAGATCGTCATCCCCGCCGCCTCGCCGACGTTGAACGCGAGCCGGTAGCCCGAGTGCTGCACCCCCTCGGTCCGTCCCGCTTCGACCGCCAGCGTGAACACCGCGCCCAGCATGTCGCCGTCCGCCGGGGCGAGATCGCGGGCATCCGCGATGTGCTGCTTCGGGATGACGAGCAGATGCACAGGCGCCCGCGGGTGAATGTCCCGGATCGCGAACGCCAGTTCGTTTTCGGCCACTTTCTCGACTGGGATTGCGCCGCTGGCCATGCGACAGAAGAGGCAATCATCCATCAGCGCCGTTTCCTTCCTCTCCGCGCGCCGCGAAGGCGTCGCCGTTCAGGCAAACAGTACATGCTGGGTGAGAAACGCTTCCACCGAGCCCCAGAACTGCTCGATCGTTTCCGATTTCCGGAACCCGTGCCCTTCGCCCTCGTAGAGGTGGTACTCGTGAGTAACCCCCCGCGCCCGCAGCGATGCCACGATCTGGTCACTCTGCTCCCGCGGTACCACCCGGTCGATGGTTCCCTGGAAGATCGCCACCGGGTCCACGATCCGTTCAGCGTGGAAGATCGGTGACCGCTCCCGGTACACGGCCGCCGCCTCCGGCAACGGCCCGAGCAACGAATCCGAATACCGGATCTCGAACTTGTGCGTGTCGATGAGCAGCGTGAACTGGTTCGAAATCCCGTACATGCACACCGCCGCCTTGTAGAAGCCCGGCACATCGCAGAGCGATTGCAACACCGTGTACCCGCCCGCGCTCCCGCCCATGATGATGATCCGGCTCCCGTCGGCCCGCCCTTCGCGCACCAGCTGCTCCGCCCCGGCCTTCGAATCCTGCACGTCGTAGATGCCCCAGCTCTTGCGCAGCTTGAGCATGTACTCGCGCCCGTAGCCGGTGCTTCCCCGGTGGTTCGGGAACAGCACCCCGTACCCGCGCGTCGCGAAGAACTGCGCCTGGGCGTCCCAGCCCGCCTTTACCTGGCTCGTGGGCCCGCCGTGCACCAGCACGACCAACGGCGCTGGCCCCTTCGCTTCGAACCGGTCGCTGGCGGGCGGATAGAAGAGCCCGTGCGCTTCCTCCCCGTCGAACGACGCCCACGAAACCGGCTCCGGCCTGGAAAGCGCGCCCACCGGCACGAGTTCCCCGTCCGACCTCCGGCACACCCGCGTCCTGCCCGAATCGAGGTCCACCACCACGACCCGAGGCGGCTGCGCTCCGCCCGACGCGACAATCGCCGCCCGCGAGCCGTCCGGTGCGACGCTCATCGCGCCGATTGCCGCGTACGATTCCAGCGTCCGCGTCGTTTCTCCAGTCCCTGTGATGGTCCGCAGGCGGTCGAATCCTCGTACCCCTTCGACCGCGACCACGGACTCTCCAGCGAACCCAAACCTCCGCATCCCCTGGTTCCAGGCCGGCGTCCCGATATCCCCCTCGGCGTGCGTGACCTGCTCCGATGTCCCCGTCGCGACCTCCAGCCGGTAGAGTTGCCCCATGCCCGTCCGGTCCGAAACGAAGTACAACGACAGGCCGTCCGGCGAGAACGCCGGCTGAAAAACCGCCTCATCGTTCCCGCCGCCAACGATCCGGGACGATGCGACCACCGGCATGGCCTCTCCCGCCGCGATCTCCGCCAGCTGCACCTCCGCTCCATCCCAGGGCATGTTTGGGTGGCTCCATTCGACCCACGCCAGGCGCTTCCCGGACGGGTCCCAGGCGGGCTGCATGTAAAAGTCCCGCCCCTCCGCTAGCTTCGCCGGCCACCGCTCCCCGGCCGTATCGACCACCGCCAGCGTGTCGATGTCCTCGTACGAGCTGACATAAACCAGCCAACGCCCGTCCGGCGAGACCGTCGGCGAAGCGCACGCTCCGAACGCGGGCGTGATGGGGCGTGGCCGCCCTCCGGCGAGTTCCTGCCGGTAGATTCGCTGGTCCGCCTGGGCAACGAAGTAGCAGACACCATCGTGCAGCGTGAAGTCCCCGCCGCCGTATCCCACCTGCGCCCGCACGGACATATCGCCCGGCGTCAGGTCGCGCGTAGCGCCACCAGCGGCGTCCTGGACGACGACCACGCCCCGGTCCGAGCGCCCTTCGAGCCAGGCCAGCGTGCGGCCGTCGCTGTCCCAGCACGGCTCGCCAAGGCGCAACGCCCCCGCCAGCATCTTCGCCGTCACGGGGCTGCTCCAGCGCCCGTACATCCGCTGTTCCTTCATCGGTACCCCTTGGCGGGCATCCTAGTATGGCCGCGTGAAGCGAACCACCATCTCCCTTCCGGCGAAGGCGCCGCCAGGATACAACGCGAGGCCCAGCGGACCTGACGCACGCGATGCCCTGACGCTCACGCCCAGCTTGAGCGCCCTTTGCGCTGGTTGCCGGCCGCGGGAGTATACTGAACCCGACGAGAGGGGTTCCGCGCATGAGCACGTTGATTGGAGACCGTAGCGACGAGGAGTCGCCGGCGGCGCCCCTTCCCCGCAACGCCGAAATATTGGCCATGCTGCGCTGCACCCGCTGCAAATTGAGCTACATGCCGTCGAAATCGACCAGTACCTTGCGCCTCACCTACTGTAGCTTCCTCTGCGAACTGGGTGACCTTGGTTTCAGCATGTCCGGCCTCGAACATATGCAGCGCGCCATCCCCGAGGCGCCCGCTCCCGCTTGAGCGCTCTACCGGCCGCTTCGCCCGGCGACAACTTCCAGCACGGCCTCGACAACTTCCCGCTCCCGTGCACGCAGGAGCGCGAGCCGCTCTTTCGGCAACTCATGCGCGATGCTGTCCTCCTCCGCCACGAGGTCGTCGATCCGGATCAGTGCCGCCGCCCGTTCCGCGCCCATGTGCTTCGCCACCGCGAACGTCGCCGCCGTCTCCATATCGACGCCCTCCCAACCGTGACGGCTCCAATCGGCGATCACCTCGCGTGACTCCGCGAGCAGGGCCGGCGTTGAAAAGATAGCGTGTTCCGAGACCGGCACCGCACGGGCGCGCAGGTTTGCGCTGATCGCCGCCGAGAGGCCCGCTGTCGCGTCGGCCAGGATGCCCTTCGCCAGGTACCAATCGCTCACGCCGTCCTGCCGCTCGGCGTGGCGCGGGACGACCACGTCCCCCAGGCCGATGCCCGGCTGCAACGCGCCAAACCAGCCGAGCTGGATGACCACCGGGACGCCCACGCCGCAGAACGTGTGCACGTGCATCGCCGCCATCGGCCCACCGAGGCACACCGCCAGGGCCACCCGCAGGCCCTTCCACCTCGCGACGTAGGCCGGGAAGGTTGGCAGCAGTTCGGCCTCTTCGAGGTACGCCGCGAACCGTTTTCCGGTCGGGTGAACCGCGAATGCACCGACGAGCAGCAACACATCCGGCGTATCGCCCGGCTTCAGGCCAGCGACACGCCGATGGTCCTCCGCGCTCATTTCGCGGTACATCTTCCCTCCGTGGCCGCTCGCCACGTCAGGATACCGTACGTCGCTCTGTTCGGGTTTACTTCGCGGGCTTGGCCGCGTCCTTCGCCTGTGTCTTTTGCTTCGTGGTCTTCTGGGTGTTCTTGGGACTCTTGTCTCCCATGGTGGCGGCTCCTTCCGATTACTCTCAGAGGCGAGAGCCCAATCCTAGATCGAAACGAGGACGCCCCGCCAGTCCCCCTTCGCCCGTGCTACACCGCGGCGCGAATCTCTTAACCGATCATGGGAGTAGTCACATGCCCCCTACACAGCCATTCCGCCTGTTCGCCCTCCCGGCCGCGCTCGCACTCTCCGCCGTGCTTCTCAGCGGCTGTGGCGGCGGTTCTGGCGGCTCCGGCTCGCTCATAAAAAAGGCCGACGGCGAAACCTTCGCCCACAGCGTCGTCATCAAGGTCGGGGACCTCCCCGGTCAGGGCTGGCAGTCGAAGGAGACCGATAAATTCAACGACGACCAGGCGACCCCGCCCGGTGAAGCCTGCGCCGCCGTCGCGAAGGCCCGCGAGAAGCTCAAGTCCCTCGACCCAGGCACGACCATCGGCCGGGCGCAGGTGAAGTACGCGAAGCCGGGCCCGAGCAACTTCAACATTAACACCGAAGTCGAAGAGACGGTGCGGGTTTTCGACACGCTCGCGACGACCGATCTAGGCTGGAAGGCCGTCAAGGATTCGACCAGCGGCACGCTCGTGGAGGACTGTTTCGGCCAGGCGCTGAACGCGGCGCTCAAGGATTCCGGTGGCAAAGCGACCGCGAAGAAGGGGACGCCGTTTGGGGCGACTCCCGAAGGCGGGTTTGCCGTAGCCGCCGACGTCACCGTCACCGTCGGGAAGGACACCGCCGAATTGCACTACGAAGTGCACTACTGGCGCCACCAGAATGCCGGCCTGTCCGTTTCTTTCAGTGGCCGGAAGAGCGAATTGACCGCGGACATCGCGAAAGCGGCGCTCGCCGCCGCCGAGAAGAACCTTACGGCGCGGGCAAAGTAGCCTGACCCTCCGCCGCCAGCGCACGTTCAGCGAACGGGCGCAGCATCTCTATCGGGCTCAATGGCGCCCCGAGCGACGAGCACACGCCGCGCAGCAACCCGATGACCCGGCCAAAGAGGATAAGGTCGCTCGGGAGGGCCTCAACCGGGTTCTGGCGAAGGGTTGATCGCGTGCGCTCCCGCTGGATGGCACCCATCTGCGCTTGGTCTCGCTGCGCGAAGAAGAGGTCCAGCAACGGGAAGATCTCCGCGGGCGATTCACTTCTCGTCTTTAGCCCGAGTTCCGCGAACGCCGCCAGCACGCGCGGCAGGTCCCTCTCCGCGGCGCCGAGGACGAGCCGCGCGAAGGCAAGCCGCTTCTCCGCCGTCAGCTCCTTCGTCAGCCCGAAATCGAGCAGGGCGATTCGCCCGTCCCGTAGCAGCAGGATATTGCCCGGGTGCGGGTCAGCCTGGAACAGCCCATCAAGCAGCACCTGTTGCCCGAACGCCGCCGCCAGCACCCCCGCGATGCGCGCTCCCTCAGCCGGCTTCCCGCTGAACACGCCGGCCTCGACCAGCTTCCGCCCTTCGATAAACTCGGTGACGAGGACGCACTTCGTCACGAGTTCCGTGACAACCGTGGGTACCACAAGCCCGTCGAGGCCGGCAAGATTCCCTCCGACCCGCCGCGTGAGTTCGGCCTCCCGGACGAAGTCCAGTTCGAGCGGCACCTGGGTCGCGATTTCGTTCACGATCGCCCGGTAGTCGAAGTTCCGCTCTCGCCG
>JANXYE010000421.1 GCA_025350285.1 Chloroflexota bacterium | reverse complement strand
ATCTCAGCCTCCGGGCGTGACCAGCATACCATCGGCGGAAGGCTCGCCGGTGGCCAATGGTGCGATTCAAAGTTTCGCGCGAAGAGCGGTCGTGGCCAGCGCCGGGCGTCCTGCCCTCACCCCCGACCCCTCTCCCGACTCGTACCTCGCGGGCGAGGGGAGCACACGGGCACGGCATCCATTTGCCAACGCAGAACTTGAATCGCACCCGGTGGCCAATGAGCGAGACCGTTGCCAGCGCTACTCCGGGACGGGCGCGGGGAAGAAGTCGGCGACGGGGTGTGAGAAGCCGGGGAGGATATTCCCGCCGTCGAGGTTCATCGGCGGGCGAATCACGTTGCCGGTCAAGTCGGCGCGAATCACGTGAACCGACCGGCTCTCGGGGTAAACCACCCAGACCATATCGACGCCCGCGTCGAGGTAGTGGAGAACCTTCGTCATCAGCTCCGCCGCGTTGTCGCTCGGCGAAACGACCTCTATCACGAGTTCCGGCGTCACCCGAAGCGCGCCGACGACGGGGGCGCGGGATGGATGGCGCTCCACGGACACAAAGAGCCCGTCGGGGCGTGGAATCGTTTGACGCTCGCCGAAGATTTGGAGCGGCGTGTTGTCGCCGACCACCGTCCCGAGTCGATGTTCGTTGTTGAAATTGGTGAGTCGGGTGGCGAACTGTGTCGCAACCCATGCGGCTTCCATGCCCATGCACCGCTCCTTTAGTTCGCCGTCTATGAGTTCGTAGTCGTCCTGGTCCGCGCGGGCGAGGAACTCGGCGGTCGTGACGCGTTCGAGGGTGGCAGTGGTCATCTCAGCCTCCGGGTTCGACCAGCATACCATCCCGCGGAGGCTCGCCGGTGGCCGGGCGCATGCCGAGCAGCCGGTAGATCGGGGCGGGCCCTTCGTCCTTCAGCGACCCCGAAACCGTCCAGAGCACCACCAGCGTCCCCGCAAGGACGAGGATGAGCCCGGCCACGCCGGCGACATCGAGGGCCCTGCGGTCGGGCCAGGAGCCGCTAAAGAGGGCGTCGCCGTAGACGACATAGACGAGGAAATTCCATGTGCCGTGGAGCAGGACGCCCGCCGGATAGCCCCAGGCGAAGCGCGGCTGGCGGCGCAACAGCCCGTAGAAGCCGAGCGCCGAGAACCCCGTCGCGAGGGCATGCATTGAGCCCGTGCCCGCTCGGGCGCAGGCGAAAAGCCACCAGCTACCGCCGAGGCGCTGATCGGCGAGGTTCGACGGACTGGCCGCGCCGAGGCTGTTCTGGAAGGTCTCCAGGAGGTTGAACCCGGCCCCCGCGAGCACGCCCCAGAGGAAGCAGCGGGCGACGCCTCCGCGCCGGAAGAAGAAGAGCGCGACGAGCATCCCTTTCCAGAACTCCTCGTCTATCGGGGCAATGCCCGAAAGCACGCCAAGATCGAAGACGACGCCCCACGGGTGCGGGAGCCGTTCGACGGCGAAGGCACCGACGCCGTTCGCGTTCGTGAGGATGAGGGCGAAGAGGAACAGCGCGAGCGTATTGATGATGCCCGCGATGGTCGTCGCGCCGATGGCGCCGTAGACGAACCCACTTGTCCACTCCCGCCAACTCACCGGCCAGGCGAGGGGGTTCGCCCGCGCGTACCGGGTGGCGCAGATCGCGGCCACGCTGAGCGACGGGATCGCGACAACGGCGAGGTTGATGAAGGGGAAGAGCCACGGCAGCCGCTGTGGGTCATTCACCTGCAGTTGCCCGGCGACGACCGCGAGCGGGAAGAGGGGCAGCAAGAGCCACGGCCAGCGCATCCGAAACGGCGAAGACGCCGCCCCTCCGAGCGCCGAAGCGGCCTGCACCACGAGGAAGCCGCCAAGCGCGAGGTACACGGCGGCGCTGCCGAGATAGACGTTGATTTCGAAGAGCCTGCGGCGCGGGCTAAGGTCGCCTATCGAAAACAGCGCGGCGAGGAAACCGGCGCCCAGCAGAAACGCGAAGGCCCCCGCGACGACCGCAAACCCGGTGACCGTGCTCCGCCTGCGGATGGGCTCACTCCCCTTCGAACGGAGTGATAGTGCCGTTCGAGACGACGAAGCGGCCGGTCGCGCGAGTCATCACTTCGCGCACGCGGTCCGGCTCCGCCGTCGTCACAATCGTCTGCTGGAAGGTATCGAAAAATTCCAGCACGGCTTTCCGGCGGCGAGCATCGAGTTCGCTCAGCACATCATCGAGGAGGACCACCGGGTCATCGCCGAGCACCCGCCGGAGGAAGGCGGCCTCGGCCAGGCGGAGCGCGAGCGCGGCTGTCCGCTGCTGGGCGCGAGAGGCGAAGCTCTCGACCGGGAGGCTGTTGATTTCAACCTGGACGTCGTCACGGTGCGGGCCGACGAGCGTGGAGCCGGCCCGGATCTCGCGAGGGCGGACGAGGGCGAGGGCGCGCAGCATTCGCGCGGTCCACTCCGTATCGTCGATCGGGCAATCGATCTCGTCGAGGCCGCCGAGCGCGGGCCGGTAGGTCAGGTCAATCGTCTCCTGACTGTCGCTCAGGCGGTCCATCTGGAGGGACGCCTGGGGGATGAGTTGGCCCAGCGCCTCCGCCCGCGCGTGCATGATGATCCCGCTGGCGTGGGCCAGTTCCTGGTCCCAAAAGCTCAGTTCGGTGGCGTTCGCCTCGCGGTTCTGGATGCGCTTGAGCAGGCTGTTCCGCTGCGTCACCACCTTCTGGTAACGCTGCATCGCCCGCAGGTAGCCGCGGTCCACCTGCGAAATCATCATGTCGAGGTAGCGGCGCCGAAGGAGCGGAGGGCCTGCCACAATTTGGATATCGAGCGTCGTAAAGAGCACCGCGGCGAGCTGGCCAACCGCTTCCGCCGATGTGCGGGGGACGCCGTTCACGCGCACGCGTTTGCCCGCCCGGTGCTGCGGGTCTGTCGTGCGGCCAACGATGCCGAGGTCCATCTGGAGGTGCCCGGCCTGGCGTTCGACCTGGCAGGAAAGGTGCGCGATCGGCAGGTCGGTATGGAGGATGTCGCGGCGGACGAGGTCGGCGTCGGTACTGGCCCGGCTGCTGCGGAGGGTCGAAAGCAGGTAGACGGCTTCGAGCAAGTTACTCTTGCCGTGAGCGTTATCGCCCACGAAGAGGTTCAGCCCCTTCCCGAGCTTCATGCTGGCGCGGGCGTAGTTCCGGAAGTTCGTGACCTGCAAATCGAAAATGTACATGCTCAATACGTAGTATAAGCCGGAGATGCTTCATCTGTGGCTCACTTTTTCCGGCCCGCGCACAGATTTTACAGGACGATAATGTTCGAGCGGGCGTGAAACTGTTCACGCGCGTACGCGCTCGTCTTGGCCTGCGTTATGGTCGGCCCTATAATCCGCCCATTGGCTTAGGCAGGTGAACAGGCATGAAAGTCCAGGTACTCCAGGAAAACCTTCAGCGCGGGCTGGCGATCGTTGGCCGCGCGGTGGCGACACGCTCCACCCTGCCGATCACGGCGAACGTGCTGCTGCAGACGGACAAGGGCCGGCTCAAGCTCGCGGCGACCGACCTCGATATCGCGATCAGCGCGTGGGTAGGGGCGAAGATCGATGAAGAGGGCGCCACGACCGTCCCTTCGCGGCTGATCACGGACTTCGTCTCTTCGCTGCCGCCGGCCACCGCCCTGCTCGAAATCCCGGACCGCGGCCGCCAGGTGCGGCTCGAATGCGCGCGCAACGAATCGACCATCACGGCCATGGACGCGGAGGACTTTCCGCGCATCAACAGCATCTCGGACGGTGTGGCCGTGCAACTCGAACCGCGCGCCCTGCGCCGTGCTATCGACCGGGTGGAGTTCGCGGCGGCGAGCGACGATTCGCGTCCGGTGCTCACCGGCGTCCATGTCAAGAGCGCCCCGCACGAAAAGACGGGCGCGCCCACCCTCACGCTCGCTTCGGCCGACGGCTTCCGCCTTGCGGTGGCCGAGATCACCCTCAGTGCGCTGCCGGACGACCCTATCGAGGTGATCATCCCGGCCCGCGCCCTGCGTGAGCTCGGGCGCCTGGCGAACGACGCGAACGAACCCATCGAAATGCGGATCAACGCCCAGAAGACGCAGGTCCAGTTCGCCATGACGGATGTCGAACTCGTCGCCCAGCTTATCCAGGGCACGTTCCCCAACTACCGCCAGCTCATTCCGGAGAGTTCCGGGACGACCTGCACCGTCAGCGTCGAGGAGTTCAAGCGGGAGACCCGCATCGCGGCTATCTTCGCGCGGGACGGCAGCGGCATCATCCGCCTCCAGCTACAGCCGAACAGCGGCCTGCCCGGCACCCTCACGATCAGCGCCCGCGCCGACGAAATCGGCAACAACGAAGGCAGCATCGACGCGGAGATCGTCGGGGACGCGACGAAGATCGCGTTCAACAGCCGCTACCTCCAAGACGTCCTGAACGCGCTCTCGGTGGAGAAGGTGGCGCTGGAGATGACGAGCCCGTCCAGCCAGGGCGTCTTCCGCCCGGTGGGAGAGACGGACTACGTGCACGTGGTCATGCCGATGTTTGTTCAGTGCTGATAAAATCCTCCCGGAAGACGGTCAAACTCGACCGCTCGCGTTGACCGCGGATGCCGTTGGCAAAGCTGGATGACCCCGCCAATAAGAGATGATGCGGGCGGGTGGAGTTAGCCGTTCACCACCTCGCGCAGTCCGCCCCTCGCTCGTTAGGTCTGGTTCCAGAGCGCCCAGCGCCGCGCCAGTAAACGAGACCTACCGGCGGCTAGCCGGTCGCTGCAACACAATGGTTGAATCAACTTCTGGGGGTACTTGTCGTGCGGACCGATCCCGTCCTATCGGAAAGCTTCCGCGTCCTGACCGAATTCAAGGGTTTCGGAGAACCTTCCTCTCGCATCTGGTTCGTGGGGATTGAGGAGGGCCACCAGTGGACACTCGAAGAACTCAGAGGCAGTCACGTAGATCCTTATCGCCAACGGCTATTCGAACTTGATGGCTTCTACGATCAGGATGGTCGGCGCCATGCGACCAAGGTCTACCCGATAGCGAGCCGGATCGCCGTCGCGCTCCTTCGCGGCCAGCCAGGAGTAACCGGCGACCCCGACGACTTTCAGAAACGACGGCTGGGCCGACGGAAGTCCGACACCTTCCTCACCAACCTCTACCCGCTGGGTAAGACGACGCGAGCCTCCTGGCCCGAGCATTACAACGAGCTAGGGTTCTCCACTGCAGCTGAATGCCGCTCCCACGTCTCGGCCGGGCGCTTCTCGATGCTTCGCGCCCTATGGGAGAAGTATCAGCCACGGTTGGTCATCTGCCACGGCGCTAAGGAATGGCCATCGTTCGAAACTTGCTTCTCCGCCAGTCACGAAGGATGGCATGAGGAGACGCTGCCCGGCGGTCAGCCGACACGGTGGCAGCCCGGACTCGTCCTGACGCAGTTCTTCGGTATTAGGCCAAGCCTATTTCGAAGCTACGCTGACGTCCCCGCCGTCGTCGCGATCGCCGGGAAGGCGATGCTAACTTAGCGTTCGCGGTCCGCCTACCCCGGCCTCGCGTCCCCATCGGGGCGTTCACGAATGCCCACCGGCCGATCCAGAAGTTCCCGGCATGGGCGAGGTACAGGTGCCCAACGCGTGCCGACACTTCGACCGGCTGACCCGGCTTACCGACCGCCAATCCGCTTAAATATCGCAAGGTCGGCACTGGGTCTCCTTGGTGAAAGGCTTATGTTGGCCAACCGATTGAGGCCCCACTGCGTTAGCGCCGCCCGTTAGAGCCGCATTAGCACCTCAGCCCGCTTCGCTTGGAATTCTTCTGGGGTGATGAGCCCAAGCTCACTTAACCTCGCGAGCGTCTGCAGTGCCTGTGTCGGATCGGTAGCGTCTGCTCTGGGCTCAGACCCAATCACCGGATCGCCCGGCTCACGGTTCCAGGTCACGGTCAGCGTTCCGGCAGTCCGGCTCGCACCGGTCATTAGCAAAGGCACACCACCGAAAAAGAACTTGGTCATCGTCCGTCCAACGTTGATGTGGCCGTCCGTACTTGTCGTTGTGGATACCGACCAGCCGTAGTCGCTGGCGACACGGAGTTCCTCGTTGACGCGGTCAGCGTCCGCGTACCCAACGATCACCTGCGAGAGGTCGCTGAGCCACCACGGGCGCCCCTCTAGGAGCCTGTCTGTTAAATCCATAACTACGCACTTATGTTCACAACATGGGGGGCTTGAGTGTCAGCCTTCTCGAGAATCGAGGCCTTCTCGGCCCTTAGGTGAGGTCGATCACGAATCGTCATGTGGAGATTCCCACTAAACAGTCAGGCTCCTAGGAGCCTGTCGGTTTAATCCATAACTACGCACTTATGTTCACAATATGGGGGTCTTGAGTGTCAGCCTTCTCGCGGATCGAGGCCTTCT
>JANXYE010000187.1 GCA_025350285.1 Chloroflexota bacterium | reverse complement strand
AGCCGGAGTACGCGGCCATGGCCTCTTCCAAAGACGCCTTCGGAAGTTCCTCGTCTTTTAAAATGACATAGGAGGGATAAAGGTCGCTGAACAGGGCTCCGTCCAATCCTGAAGCAAAATGGCCTTGGAACCGGCGCAACTGGGGGCCGCCAGGGGTGCCGCGTCCACCAACAAGGTCAAGGATGGTGACCGCATCGCGCTGGCGGTCACGACCGCGAACAACGTCCCGATCTTCGACTCGACGGCAGGCCGTGCGTTCTGGCGCACCTACCGTCAGGCGCAGGAAGCCGGGAAGAAGGAACAGGATGCGGTCCCCTGCCTCTGCTGCGGCAAAGAGAAGGCGCCTGTGCTGACCAGCGAGAAGCTGATGGGAGTCCCCGACGGGCAACCGTCTGGCACTTCTCTGCTCTCGTTCGACAAAGACTCGTTCCAGTCCCTCGGATGGGACCAGAACAAGAATGCACCGGTCTGCGCCGAGTGCAGCCTCGCCTACACCCGCGGACTCAACCACCTGCTGCTACGGAACAACGTGCCGCGGACACGCGTGGACCAGGGCGGGGTCGCTTTCCAGTTCTGGCTGGACTCCGGCAGCGCCGGCGACTTCGTCGAGAACTGGTTGGAGCAGCCCGATTCCGAAGAAGCCGAGAGGCTGCTTTCGGCGGTGCGGACCGGCCAGCTTCCGCCGGGCGCGCCAGACCGCAGGTTGTTCGCCCTCGGGTTGCGCGGCAACGGGGGCCGCGCCGTGGTCACCGACTGGTTCGATACCTCGCTCGCGGACGCCTACCGCAACCTCGCGCGCTGGTTTGACGACCTGGCCGTCCAGCTCCTGTTCGACGAGAAGGAGAAGGGCACCGTGTACGCAAAAGCAGGAGCCTTGTCGCGGCGCCCGCGCCTATGGGTTCTCTGCCGCGCGACCGCCCGAGAGGACAAGGAGGTCTCCACCCGTACGCCGACCGCACTGTTTCGCGCCGCCCTGCGCGGGGAACAACTGCCGCTTGTCATAGCCCAGGCATGCATCCGGCGGCTTCCGCTCGATGGCTTCGGCGACTTCTTTACGCCCGCGCGGATCGGGCTCATCCGCTGCACGCTCAACCGCCGGAGTTCAGGAGAAAGGAACCTCATGCCCGGACTTGACCCAGACAACAACCAGCCCGCCTACCTCTGTGGAAGGCTGCTCGCGACGCTCGAAGCGATCCAGTACGCCGGCGTCGGCGACGTGGGCGCGAACATCGTGGACCGCTTCTATGGGAAGGCTTCCACGGCCCCCGCCCTCGTCTTCGGGCCGCTGCTCACCCTCGCTCAGAGCCATCTCGGAGCGATCGACAACGATGGTCAGCGGGTCAACCTTGACCGCGAGCTATCGGAAATCATCGGACGCCTTGAGCCGGACCTGCCGCGGACGCTCACCCTCGAGGCTCAGGGCCGCTTCGCCATCGGCTACTACCACCAGAAGGCTCATCGCTTCGCGGAGATTCGCCGCCGCAGAGACGAACGCGCCGCGGGAACCTCACCGTCCGGAACACAGGAGTAACTCATGACTACCCAATCCCTCGCAGAAAACGCCGTCAAGAACCGCTACGACTTCGTCTTGCTGTTCGACGTCACTGACGGCAACCCGAACGGCGACCCGGACGCCGGCAACATGCCCCGCGTGGACCCCGAAACCATGCGCGGCTTCGTGACGGACGTGGCTCTGAAACGCAAGGTGCGGGACTTTGTTGAGACCTTGAAGGGGAACCAGCCTCCGTACCGTATCTATGTGCAGCACCAGAGCAGTGGCGGCACCTTCCTGAACGCGCTCCACGACCAGGCTCACGACGCCGTCGGCACCGCCAAAGATCCTGCGGCGAGAAAGGCCCCCAAAGCGGACCAGAAGGAGTCCGCCCGCCAGTGGATGTGTAACAACTTTTACGACGTGCGTACCTTCGGCGCCGTGATGACGACCGGTTCGAACGCGGGCCAGGTGCGCGGCCCCCTCCAGCTGACCTTCGCTCGCTCGATCGACCCGATCTCCCCGACCGAGGTGACGATCACTCGCGTGGCGAAGACCACGGAAGCGCGGGCGGAGAAGGAGGGAACGACCGAGATCGGCCGCAAGAACATGATCCCCTACGGCCTTTATCTGGCCCACGGCTTCGTTTCGCCCTCCTTCGCGGCCCAGACCGGCTTCTCCGAGGACGACCTCAACCTGTTCTGGCAGGCGCTCCTGCGGATGTTCGAGGATGACCGCTCTGCCGCCCGCGGCTTCATGGCGACGCGGGCACTCATCGCCTTCAAGCACGAATCGCCCCTTGGTAACGCTCCCGCTCACGAGTTGTTTGAGCGTATCCAGGTGATCCGCAAACCGCTGATCGACGTGGCGCGGCAGTACTCGGACTACGATGTCAAAGTGCTGGACGATGTCCCCGCGGGGGTGAGCATCCTTCAGCCGAAGCCGGACTATGCCGCGATCTGACAGCGGCGCCGCGCCAACCGGGGATGAGGAGGACCGCATCCTCATCCCCATCTCCGCACTCAACCACTTCATCTTCTGTGAGCGCCGGGCGGCACTCATCCACACCGAGGGCCTCTTCCCTCGCAACCAATTCACCGTCCAGGGGGACATGGTGCACCAGACCGCGGACGAACCCGGCTACCGTGAACGCCGGGGCTGCCGGACCGTCCGTGCCATGACGCTCTTCAGTGACCAGCTCGGCCTCACCGGCCGGGCGGACATTGTCGAGTTCTGGTCCTTCCCGGGAAGGACGGAAGAGCCCCGGCCTGTCGAGTACAAGCGGGGTAAGTCATCGAGCTGGGCGAACGACCACGTGCAGCTCTGTGCGCAGGCACTCTGTCTCGAAGAGATGCTGGGCCTGACCGTAGAGCACGGGAGCATCTATCACGCCGCCTCCCGGCGAAGGACGGTTGTCCAGTTCGGCCCCGAACTGCGGGCGCAAACTTTGCGGGCGATAGCCGGCCTCCGGGCGCTGCTCATGTCCAGCGTTGTACCCGCCCCGGTGTATCGACCGCGCTGCCATGGATGCTCGTTCGAACCAACGTGTCTGCCCGAACAACAGGATCGTTCGCCCGGGCTTGGCCGCTACATGCGGCGGCTGTTTGCGCCACCGGAGGAAGCATGACCGCCGAAGTACGCGCCAATACCCTCTTCGTGACCGCCGAGGGCGCATCCCTGCGCATGCGCGAGTTTTCCCTTCAGGTGCTGGTGGAGGGCAAAGTCCGCATCTCCGTGCCGCTTCACCACCTGCACGCTATCGCCATGATCGGCCGGGCTTCTGTCAGCACCGTCGTGCTCGAACGATGCGTCGATGCCGGGATCTCCGTCACGTTTCTCACCTCGGCAGGCAAGCTGGTCGCGCGCGTGGATGCACCGGTGTCTGGCAACGTTCTGCTCCGCCGAAGCCAGTTTCGGCTGGCCGATGACCGCGAAAAGTCGCTCAAGATCGCGCGCTCGTTCGTCGCGGGAAAACTCAATAACTGCCGCTCGTTGCTGATGCACGCCAGCCGCGATGATGAGGATAACAGCCCGCGCCGGCTGGAACTGCGTACCGCCTCGGCCCGCGTGCGCCAGGCTATCCTTGGCGCCGCATCCGCCACAACGATGGATGAACTCCGCGGGCAGGAGGGCATTGGCTCGCGCGTCTATTTCGGTGCCTTCTCCCAACTGGTCCGCGAGGACTCGATGAGGATGCCCGGCCGTAACCGGCGGCCGCCGCGAGACCCGGTCAATGCCATGCTCTCGTTTGTCTACGCGCTGCTCTTGAACGACTGCATCTCGGCGCTCACGACGGCGGGGCTCGACCCGGCCGTTGGGTACCTGCACTCGGACCGTCCCGGCCGCCCCGGGCTGGCGCTGGACCTCATGGAGGAGTTCCGCCCCCTCCTGGCCGACCGCACCGTGCTCGCCATTATCAACCGGAAGCAGGTCACGCCGGATGACTTCGTGCGTGGCGACGGCGGAAGCGTGATGCTCAGTCCAGAAGGGAGGCGAACAGTAATCGCAGGCTACCACGACAGATGTGGCGAAGAGGTGAAGCACCCGCTGCTGAACCAATCCGCCTTGTTGAGCCAGTTTCCGTTCATTCAGGCGAGGCTCCTCGCGAGGTACATCCGCGGGGACCTCGTGGCCTATCCGCCCTGCGTATTGCGGTAGCCCATGCTCGTGGTCGTTGCCTACGATGTGAACACCGTGACGGCCGCCGGGCGCAGGCGGCTGCGCAGGGTCGCCCGGGTCTGTTCCAGCTACGGCCAACGCGCCCAGAAGTCGGTCTTCGAATGTAACCTGAGCCCGAAGGAACTCGTTATCATGCGTGGGAGGCTCTTAGACGAGATTGACCAGCGGGCGGACAGCCTTCGCCTGTATTTCATCAACGATGCTGACACCGGCAAGATTGAACAGTACGGGCAGTCTCGGATGTGGGACTTCGATGGACCGCTGGTCGTGTAGGCGCGAAGAGTAGGTGGTCAGCGGCTCAGGTATGGGGTTCGCGCGCCGCCCGGCCCCCGTGGTTGAGTCTGACAAGAGGAGAACGATGCGCAAATGACGCGTTCACAGGGTAAGGAGGCTTCGGTGGGGTGCTTGAAATCCTGCCAAATATCAGCAAACTAGAGCATCTCCCGCCCTTCGGGGCGGGAGCGGATTGAAACTTTACGAAACGTTGCACGACTTCTCGCCGCGTGGCATCTCCCGCCCTTCGGGGCGGGAGCGGATTGAAACTCCCATGGGTTGGAAGTCCTTTCATGTTGGCTCGTGCATCTCCCGCCCTTCGGGGCGGGAGCGGATTGAAACGTAAACCGGCCTTCCGCCGCCACCGCT
>JANXYE010000382.1 GCA_025350285.1 Chloroflexota bacterium | reverse complement strand
GGCCGTGCCAAGGGCCTCATTCAGCATTTGGACGACGACCGAACTGGCGCTATAGAGCGGGTCGAAGACGCTCGGGAAGTCGATCGTGATCGTCCCGAGCGCCGGTCCGCCGGCCGCGCTCCAGAGCGCCCGGGCGTCTCGCCGGTCTTCATCGACATCCGAGCGGAAGCCTGAGGAGGAAGCCAGGTGTTCGGGGTTGGCCGCGAACTGGCCGAAGACCGGGGCGAGTGGCCCGGCGGGCGCCGCACGACCGCCGAAGAGTAACTGTGCCAGCGTCTGCCGATTGAGCGCCCCGGAGAGCGCCCGTCGCAGGCGCTCGTCCTCCCAGGGCGGCGCGCCGGCGAAGCAGCCGAGGACCACGGGCTGCTCTTCGAAGCAGAGGGTGGCGGCGGACCCGGCGGCGGTGAGCGTGCCCGCGTCACGACGATCACGCGTGATGACTTGTGTCGCCCCGCCGTCCATGTATGCGCGAACCGGGTCGAAAGGCGGGATGACGGCAAGCGCATTGAGCAGCGGCGGGCGGTGGCCGGTGCGGTGTGCGGCAAACCGGAGGGCACCGTCTCGTTCACCGCTGTAGACGAACGGCCCAGAGCCGGCAACCTGATCGGGCTTCAGCTCGGCCCAGTGGGCTTCGAAGGCGGTGACCGTCTCCGGAGCCTGGACGAGTGCGAAGCGGCTGGCGAAGGTATGGAGGAGAAACGGGTCCGGCGCGGTGGTTTCGACGCGGAGGAGCCCGGGCGAGGGCGTTGTGACCGAGCTGATAGTCGCGTAGTCGTGTGCATGCTGGATGAGCGGCAGCTTGATCGAAGAGGCCAGCTCCATCGCCCGTCGGAGGTGGGCGACGCAGTCTTCGGCGGTTAGTGGACGGCCGTTCAGCGGTGGGCGGTCGTGCCAGCGAGCGGCCGGAGCGAGGTAGAACAGCCAGACGCCGGGTTCCGGCTGCTCCCAGGATGTGGCGAGGTCGCCGGCGATGAGCTGGCGGTCGAAATCCGCCCAATTCAGAAGGCGGGAGTGCGTTCGCCCGAGTACTTCGAGTGTTGCCGGATCGCCTGAGCGAAGCGCGTCGAACGTGTCGAACGTGAACGCTCTCGGCGACATGACCGTGGCTGAACCCGGTGGCCGTGGCGCGGCGGTGGCGCTGGAAGATGGTGTTTGCGACGCCGGCTCAGGAGCCACGGCGACCGACGTATTCGAGGCCAAACTCGGAGCTGGCGACTTCCCACCGCAGCCAGCACCGAGTGCGGCGGTGGCGAGTGAGGCGGCGGAGCCCGCGGCGAGAAAGCGCCTGCGGGTGAGGGACCGGCCTGATTCCCAAACGAGAGCCATTGCCCGATCGTAGCAGGCGCCGGACGCCCAGCGCTGAGTCGCGTAAAGTGGGGGTGAGCCCATCGCGAATGCCGCGGCGGGCCGTGAGGTGTCTCGCCGCGTGGCAGGCGAACTGGCCGGGGTAGCGGGTGCACTAACGGGGCTGCTGCAAGGCGCCGCCGGGCGTCCGCTTGGGCTGCCGGAGAACGCTCGGGCGGCGGTGGTCGCGGCCCTGGCGCTCCAGGCGGATGGCCCGACGCTCCTCGTCGTGTCGACGGCCGCACGAGCGCAGGCGACGGTTGAGGAGGTCGCGCTCTTTCTGGATGGGGCGCCGCTCGCGCGTCTGCCGGAGCGTGAAGGACTACCGTACGAATTCGCCCGCGACGAATCGCTCGCCGGGGTGGAACGGGCAAGAGCGCTCAACATCCTCGCGAGTGGCGGGCGGGGCCTCGTGGTCGCTTCGTGGGCGGCACTTTCGGAACATCGCGCTGGGCCCTCCGCGGCCTCCGGGGCGATCGCGTTCGCGGTCGGCCAGGCCATGGCGCCGGCCGCCCTGCTGCGCGACCTGGAAGCGATGGGCTACGCGGTCTCGCACCTGGCCGAACAACCGGGCATGGCTTCCCACCGTGGCGGCATCGTGGATGTATTCCCGACCGGAAGCCTCCAGCCCCTCCGGATCGAGTTCCTTGGAGACGAAATCGAGAGCATTCGCCTCATCGATATCGCGACGCAGCGAAGTATCGGCCGGGTGCCGGCGGCGCGCGTTGAACCGGTCGCCATCGGGACGCGGACCGCGCGTGACGCCGCCCGCAGGCTGGTCGATGAGCTTCAGGCGAGCGGGGACCTCGCCGATGCCGTCATCGAAGAGCTGGAGCTGGTGGCGGCGGGCGAGCGGAGCGACTACGAGGGTTTCCTCGAACCGCTGTTGTACGAGAGCAGCGGGCTCGATCACTGCTCGACGGCGGGTCAGGTGCTTGTCGATGAAGAGGAAGAGGGCCTGGCGGCGCTGGAGCGGCAGGTCGAGCACGAGGACCGCACGCGCGACGAGCTGGAGAGGCGCGGGAGCGTGCCTGCGGGGCTGCCTCAATTGCGCGTCGGGCCAGCGGTCGTCTCGGCCTGGATCGCGGGCCGCGTTGGCGTGACGCGGCTCCAGCGGTTCGGCACGGAGGAACTCGGGGCGTACCGGCTGGACCTGCATGTAACGCCCAGCTTCGCCGGCAAACTCCGCCCGCTTGCGCTGCAATGCGGCGAATGGTCGAAGGCGGGGAAGACCGTGGTTATCGCCAGCCAACAGGCCCTGCGCCTGGCCGAAATCATGGACGGCGAGGGCATCCGCGCGACGCTCAAGCGGAAACTGGAAGTCGTCCCCGGCGATGGGGAGATCGTGGTCGTCCCGACGGCGGCGGGTGGAGGATTTACCGCCGGGGAGCGGCTGATCCTCGTGACCGACGCCGAGATCTTCGGGTTTCGTAAGCGCCGCCGGCCAACCAGGACGCGGACGGGCGTGCGCGACGATCTGGTCTCGACCCTCGAAGTTGGCGACCACCTGGTTCACGCCGACCATGGCATAGCGCGCTACGGCGGGATGGTGCGGCGAAGCCTCGAAGGGGTGGAGCGCGAGTACCTCGAACTACAGTACGCCGAGGGCGACCGGATTTACGTGCCGGCCGACCAACTCGAATCGGTGAGCCGCTACGTCGGGCCGGCCGATGGGCCTCCGTCGCTGACGCGCCTTGGGTCCCAGGATTGGGTGCGGGCCAAGCGGCGGGTGCGCCAAGCGGTGGTCGAACTCGCGCAGGAGTTGTTGGATCTGTACGCACGGCGCGAACTGGCGCAGGGACACGCGTTCTCGGCCGATGGCGCGTGGCAAATGGAGATGGAGGCGGCGTTCCCCTTCGTCGAAACGCCCGAGCAACTCCAGGCGATATCCGAGGTGAAGGCAGACATGGAGCGCGAGCGGCCGATGGACCGGCTGATCTGCGGGGACGTGGGCTACGGGAAGACGGAGGTCGCCATCCGGGCGGCGTTCAAGGCCGTCGCGGATGGCAAGCAGGTGGCCGTGCTCGTGCCGACGACGGTGTTGGCGGAGCAGCACGGCGAGACCTTCCGTGAGCGTACGGCCGGCTTTCCGGTGCGCGTCGAGGTGCTGTCGCGCTTCCGAAGCGACCACGAACAGCGGGAGATTGTGGCTGGCATACGTTCAGGCGAAATCGACATCGCGGTCGGGACGCACCGGCTCCTGGGCCGAGACGTCGATTTCAAAGACCTCGGCCTCGTGGTCATCGACGAGGAGCAACGCTTCGGCGTGAGCCACAAGGAGCGGCTCAAGCAGATGCGGGCGGAGGTCGATACGCTGACCCTCTCGGCGACGCCGATCCCGCGCACACTGCAGATGTCGCTCGCCGGGATTCGGGACATGAGCACGATTATGACGCCGCCAGAGGAGCGTCTCCCGATCCGCACGTACGTCCTCCAGTGGGATAACGAGATCATCCGGGAGGCTATCGAACGCGAGACGGAACGCGGGGGACAGGTCTTCTTCGTACACAACCGGGTGCACAACATCGAGCGAATCGTGACACGTCTGCGGGAGATCGTGCCGGGCGCCGAGATTGCCGTTGGCCATGGCCAGATGCCAGAGGAACAACTCGAGCGCGTGATGCTGGAGTTCGGTGCGGGCGAAAAGGACATCCTCGTCTGCACGACGATCATCGAGAGCGGCCTGGACATCCCAAACGCAAACACGATCATCATTAATAACGCGGATCAACTGGGGCTGGCCCAGCTCTATCAGCTCCGGGGCAGGGTGGGCCGTGGGGCGAACCGTGCCTACGCCTATCTGCTCCACGAAAAGGATCGGACCATCAATGAGCATGCCCAGAAGCGGCTAGAGGCGATCTTTGAGGCGACCGAACTTGGCGCGGGCTTCCAAATAGCGCTGCGGGACCTGGAGATCCGCGGCGCCGGGAACGTGCTTGGCAACGAGCAGAGCGGCCACATTGCGGCCGTTGGCTTTGACATGTATTCGAAGCTGGTGGCGGATGCGGTCAACGCTATCAAGGCCTCGTACACGGGCGACGCCCCTCCACCTCGGCTCCCCCCGGTACCGTCCGTGGACCTGCCGGTAAGCGCGCACATCCCGGAGAACTATGTCGCGGACATCCACGACCGCCTGAACGTCTACCAGCGGATCGCGGCGATCGATTCCGCTGAAGGCGTGGCGGCGATGCAGGCGGAGCTGCGGGACCGTTTCGGGGCCGTACCGCCGGTTGTCGAGAATCTGCTTTATGTCTCGCTGCTCAAGTCTGTAGCACGGCGGGCGCGGGTCGAGAGTATTAAGACGGACGAGCATATGTTCCACCTGCGAGTCCGCGGCGGCGTACCGGAGGAGATGCGGCGGCGGGTGGAAGGGCTAGGATCGATGGGGCTGCTGGTGGGGCCGAACCAGGTGCGGGTGGACCGCGTCTCCGCCGGGACGAACTGGATGCCGCTGCTCGTGAAGGTGGTCCGCACGATGGCTGGCCCAGCGTGAGGACCGAAACACCCTGGGGGCACTGGGATCCATTGACACCCCAAGCGGTGGCGGAGCTCTTCAATGACGCTCCGTTCTTGTGGTGGGTGGCCGGCGGGTATGCAATCGAGGCGTTCGCGGGTCGGACTGTCCAGAGCACGCAGACATTGACCTCGGCATCTTTCGTGACGACGAAGCGGAGCTGCACCGGCGCCTCGACGGCTGGGATGCGCACTGTGCCGATCCTCCGGGAATCCTGCGGCCATGGCTCGCGGATGAGAC
>JANXYE010000370.1 GCA_025350285.1 Chloroflexota bacterium | reverse complement strand
CTACCGGGACCACGGCGTCGAAATCGCCTGGCTGATCGACCCGCACAGCGAAACGGTCGAGGTCTACGAGGGCAACGCCGACGGCGCGGTGCTTCGCGCTGGCCAGGTTCTTACATCGCCGCTGCTGCCCGGCTTCGAGTTCGCCGTGGCGGACTTGTTTGAAACCGGCGAGGACGATCTGAGTTGAGCGCCGCCAACGCGGGCCGGCCGGTGGTACGATGAGCCCATGGTAGCCGTGAAGCAGCGCGTCTCAGCGGAGGAGTACCTCGCGATCCCCGATTGGCGGAAGCCCTATCTCGAATACATGGACGGAGAGGTTCGCGAGAAGGTCATGGGTGATTTAACGCACGGGGGAATCGTCAGCAACGTGACTACGGCGTTCGAGTTGGTGCGCCGCAGGGTTGGTGGTGCCTGCGGCCCGGAAATCCGTTGCGAGTTCCGTTGGGACGGTCGCGAAGCTTACCTTCTGCCGGATTGCGCCTACTGGACGAAGGGACGCCCTCTTCACGGATTGAAGGCGGCGCTTCCCCCGCTCGTCGCAGTCGAAGTCCGATCCCCGGACGAAACGATGGCTGCCCAGCGCGAGAAGTGCCGCTTCTACCGCGATCACGGCGTCGATATCGCCTGGCTCATCGACCCGCGCAGCGAAACGGTCGAGGTGTACGAGGGCGACCTCAACGGGGCAATCCTCCGGGCCGGAGACGTCCTCCGGTCGCCGCTGTTGCCCGGCTTCGAGCTGCCCGTCGCGGATCTCTTCGTCCCAGACGAAGACTAACGCCCCAACGGCACCTTCCCTGCTACCCTGAAGACATGGACCCGACCATCGGCCACGAGGCGATCCAGCGAGAACTCGCATCCCTCGCCATCAGCGCTGATCCGCCACACGCACTGCTTTTTGTCGGACCAGACAGCACCGGCCGGAAGGTCCTCGCGCGCCACTTCGCCATGCTCCTGAACTGCGAACGCGTCCCTGGCGGCGAAGCGCCCCAGCCGTCGATGTTCGGCGAAGCCGCCCCGCCGGCCGCTTCAATCCCCTGTGGCGAGTGCCGCACCTGCCGCCTCATCGCCGACGACCGCCACCCGGACGTCGTCGTCGTCGGCCCCGGCGACGCGTTCTGCAAGCCGCGCCCGGGCGATGCCTCGCACGCGGTCCATCCGCTGGCGCGCGATATCCGCATCTGCCAGGTGCGGGGGATGATCGAAACCGTGGCCCGTTACCCGTTTGAGGCGCGCTACCGGGTGATCGTCCTCGATCCGGCCGATCGCCTCACCCGCGACGCCGCCAACACCATGCTGAAGACGCTTGAAGAGCCGCCGGGTCACACCGTCTTCGCGCTGATTTCGGCCGCCCCCGAAGCGATCATCGAAACGGTCGTCAGCCGCTGCCGGCGCGTCGATGTCCGCACCGTGGCGAAGCCGGTGATGGAGGCGGCCCTCCTGGCGCGCGGGGTGGACCCTCAGGTTGCCGCGGCCGCCGCCACCGCGGCCCGGGGCCGTCCTGGGCTTGCCGTTGCCTTTGCCCAGCAGCCCGACCTTGCCGGCGATCGCGACCGCCACCTGCGGCGCTGCGCCGCGATGGCCGCCGCCCGCATGACGGAACGGTTGCGCTACTCGGATGACCTCGCCAAGCGCGCGCGCGCGGACCGGCCGCATCTCAACTCGCAGCTCGACATCTGGGAGGCCTTCTGGTCTGATCAGCTCCACCGCGCCGCGGGCGAGCCTGCGTTCGGTGATTCGGCCGCCATACTCGGCGCCCTACGGGCGGTCACCCAGGCGCGGCAGGACGTCCTGGCGAACGTTTTGCCCCGGCCAGCGCTCGATCTTATGCTTCTGAGCTTCCCGCGCCTTACACTGTCAGACACTCTTCGAGACGAAACCGCATCCAATGCGTGATCAACCTGGTTCTGTCGTTGGCGTTCGCTTTCGCAACGCCGGCAAAGTCTTCTACTTTGACGCCGCCGGGATCCAGTTGGAGCCGGGCGAATACGTCATTGTCGAGACCGTGCGTGGTCCAGAGATCGCGAAGGTCATCATCGCGCCGGGCCAGGTAGTCGTGAACGAGCTGCGCGACGACCTTCGCCCCATCCTCCGCCTCGCGACCGACGACGACATCCGCCGCATGGACACCCTCCGCAAGAAGGCCGCCGAACTCCTCCCCGAAGCGAGGCGCCTCGCGGATGATGCCCGCTTTCCCGCACGCATAGACGCCGCCGATTACACGCTCGATGGCCGCCGCCTCACCTTTTCGTTTACGAGCGAAGATCGGCTCGACTACCGCGACTTCCTGCGGCGTGCCGGGGACCGCTTCGGCGCCAAGATCGACATGCGCCAGATGGGCGGACGCGACCGGGCCAAGCTCGCCGGCGGCTACGGGATCTGTGGACGCGAACTCTGCTGCTCTGGCTGGCTCACCACCTTCCCTTCCATCTCCATCCGCATGGCCAAGGAGCAGGACCTCCCGCTCAACCCGCAAAAGATCAGCGGCCTCTGCGGACGTCTGCTTTGCTGCCTCTCGTACGAAGAACAGGGCTACAAGGAGATGCGAAAGAGCCTGCCGAAGCTCGGGCAGCGCTGCAGCACCCCCACCGGCGAGGGCAAGGTTATCGGCGTCAACATCCTCAAGCGCTCGGTGATGCTCGTGATCGATGGCCAGCGCGTCGAGATCAACGACCGCGAGCTAGGCACCGTCGTGCGCTGGGATACCGCGAGCAAGATCGGTGCGCCACCCCCGAGCATCTCCCGCGCCGAGGCCATCGCCCAGGGCCTCCTCGAAGCGACCGAAGAGGACCTCCGCGAACCTGTGGTCGAAGGCGAAGACGTGGACTGGATCACCGGGCAGGCTACGGTCCGCTCCGAGCCGGGTCCAGGCCGCGGACGCCTCCCCGGCGGCGGCCCCCGCAAGCAAGGTCGCGCTGCTCGCCCGCCTGAGGCTCAGGGTACCGCCGCCGCCCCGCCTCGCGGCAGCCCGCGGCAGCCGCAACCGAGCGGTCGTCCGCAACCACTGCGAGAGCCGCGCCAGGGAACCCCGCGCAGGAACGATCAGCCGTCCCGCCCGGACGCGGTCTCGGGCGCGGCCACCCGTGTCTTTAAGAGGGCCGATCCGCCGTCCCCCGCGCGCGACGCGAACGAGGCCCCCAACCAGCCTTCGCCGCCGCCCGGCACCCGCCAGGGGGCGCCCCGCCGCCAGCGTCGCGACCGGCCCGGCCCGCGAGATGCGCCTGCGGATTCGAGCGAGCCGCCCACGTAGGCAGACCGTCAGCGTCCTACGGGAGGTCGAATCGCCCCGCCGTGTCGTTCCAGTGGTACAGCGTCTTCCACTCCTTGCCCGGTTCGAACAACCCTATGCGCACCGCGTAGGCGCCACGCGCTGAGCCCGGAGGCGGAGTCCAGGTTAATGTGATCTCCTGTTCGCCGCCCGCGGTGAACGTCGTGTTGTCCCGGTACTGCTGATCGACCCGCTGCCCGCCTGGCCCGATGGTCTCGACATCGAACACCGCCAGGGCGTTCTCCACGCTCCGCACACGCGCTGTGATCGTCACCCGCCCCCCGCTCACTACCGCCGTGGCGGAGCTGATGAAGCTCGACTGCGAAGCCGGGTTCTGCCCGTCCTTCGTGATGCCCATGAGCGGGAGCCGATGCGTCAAAGTGCCCTGGGCCGCGACCGGCGGCGGGGCCGCGTCCGCTTCTCCCGGCTCGGCCGCGATCACGGTCTGGATAACGAGCGCGGCCCCGGCGATGGTCAGCATGGCTCTGCGAGCGCGATTCCCCATGCAGGGAGGATCGGCGGTGGAGGTTGAGTGGCCATGGTCTGGTGGTGACTTAACCACGCCCGACCAATCCGGCCCCTGATAGGACAAGTCTCCTGAGCGCAGAAGAGTACCGCCGCTCGCACAGCGGGCTACCGAAGCCGGCGAGTCGGCGAACGGCCCGGCACGCGGTGCGGTACACTCCCGGTTAAGCTCGATTCCGTTCCCCGGTCCCCACGATGAAACGACGCCTCATCCCGCGCCTCCTCCGCCGCCTGACGCGCCCCAGCGCGGCGGGCGTCACCGTCTTTGCCTTCCACGGAGTGGTCGAACGCGAACTGCCGGCGCCGGATGGCTGCTGGACGCCGCTTGCGGTCTTCCGCGCCCAGGTCCAATCGATCGCGGCCCGCTTCGAAGTCGTTCCGTTGCCGGTCGCGATGACCACCCCCGCGCCGGCGGGCCGCCGCCGGGCTGCCCTCACCTTCGACGACGGCTTCCAGTCCCACCACGACCTCGTGCTGCCGGTCCTCCAGGAGCTGGGCCTCCACGCGACCTTCTTCATCAACACGGGCGTGGTTGATACGGCCCACGGCCTCTGGTTCGCCCGCCTCCACGCCGCGATTTCCGAGACGACTCTTACTCGCCTCGAATGGGGCGGCGGTACGTACCTCCTCCCAGACGCGGAGCGCCGCGGCGCCTGCTCGGCCGCTCTCCAGACGCGGCTCAAAGCACTCCCCGCTCCAGAGCTCGAGTGCGCGGTCGATGCGATACGCGAGCAACTTGGTTGCGGCCCGCGACCCTGCTTCGCGCCCACCTCCCCATTCCGGGCGCTCGACACCGCCTCGCTGCGGACGATGTTCGCCTCCGGGCTGTGCGGCTTCGGGGGCCACACCCACTCCCACGCTATCCTCAGCCGCCTTTCCCCGGCGGCCCAGCGGGAGGAGATCACGCGTTCCGTCGCCGGCGTCCGCGAGCTTGGCCTTGGAGCCGCCGAGGCGTTTGCCTACCCCAACGGCCAGCCGGGGGACTTTGGCGCCGACGCCGAACGCATCCTGGGTGACCTCGGCGTGCGCTGGGCGTTCGGTACGCATGGCGGCCTGTGCTCCGCCGCCAGCCGGCCGTTCCGTCTGCCCCGGCGGGTCCTAATGGCGGGCCATCGCCCCATTGGGGTCCGGCGGTGACCCAGCCAGAGGACGCCGTGGCGGTCCAGAACGTCTTTCTCGTCGTCTGGCGGCTCAACGAGGTCGGCGGCGCGGAACAACATGTCACGGAACTGGCGATTGCCCTCGCCCTGTCCGGTGTCAGGGTCACGCTCCTCAGCCAATTGCCCCTCCCCGTTTCGACTGAGTTTGAGGCGCGCCTGGTGGCGGATGGCGTGAAGGTGGTCGCGCCGCGCGCCGTCCCTCGCCTGTTCTGGGGCCTCCGGGCCCCGCGCATCTGGCTGCGCCGCTCGTGGAACCGCCTTCGCCGGGCGCGCAGCCGACAACCCTCCAGTGAGGGCGCCAGCGGTCGCGCCGGGGTCCGCCACGCGGGCTCGCGGTCGCGCTTGCTCGCCGCCATCAGCCGTGAATCGCACCACGGACGCCCGGACGTTGTGCACGTCCACGGCTACCGGGCCGACCAGGCGTGGCTGCTGCCGTGGCTCGACTCCCGCGGCTATCCGTCGGTGTACACGGACCACGGCAACCTCGAAGCAGCGCCGCTCGCCACTGGCGCAATCGAGCACGCGAACCTTCGCCGCGCAACCCGCCTTCTCGCGGTTTCCGACGCTACCGCCCGGGCGCTTGCCTCCGGCCGCCCCGGCGCCTCCCCGGTCGGGATCGCGAGCCACATCGTCCGGGCCCCGTCCGCCGGGCCGCCGCCGGGAGACCGCACAACGGTCGAGCTCCTGTTCGTCGGAAGGGTCGTGCGCCTGAAGGGCCTAGCTGAGTTGCTGGACGCCTTCGAACGTCTCCTCATCGACGGGCTGTCCGTGCACCTCACCCTTGCCGGCGATGGCCCGGACCGTCTCACGTTCGAATCCCGCGCGGCTCGTCTCGGCCAGGCCGTGACCTTCGCGGGGGTCGTCAAACGGTCCGAACTTGACTCTCTGCTCGCGGCCGCCGACGTCGCGGTGCTCCCCTCGTACCTTGAGGCGATGCCCGTCGCGCTGCTCGAACAGATGGGCGCGAGCAAGGCGATCGTGGCGACCACTGTCGGCGGCATCCCCGAAGTCCTCCGGCACGGGCGCGACGGGCTGCTCGTGGCGCCCGGCGATACGAATGCGCTCGCCGCCGCCCTCAAGCGGCTTGCGCTCTCAGCGGAGGAACGGGCTTCACTTGGCGAGAATGCCCGCCGCCGCTTCGAAGCGCTTCACCTCGATCCTGCGTCGGTCGCTGAGGCGACCTCCCGGCTCTACGCAGCGGCGGCCGCGGAGCGTGCCGGGCGCAAGCGCCGCATACTGCTCATCTGCAACGTGCCGCCGTATCCCCCGCGCTCCGGCGTCCAACTCCGTCTGTGGAGCATCATCGAACGGTTGCGCGACGAATTCGACGTTACCATCGCCTCCCACACACGAAGTCCGGAGGAGATCGCGGCGGTCGCGGCGCTCAACGAACTCGGTGTCCGGTCGATCAGCGGGCCACTCGACCGGCGTCAGCGGGGCCGGCGCATGGTCAAAGCCCTGCTTCGCGGCCGAGCCCCCGAACTGGGGATCTGGCACTCGCCCGGCCTCGCCAGCAGGCTCCGTGATCTCGCGTGGACGGACGGTTTTGACGCGATCCAGGTCGAAGAGACAATGCTCGTGCCCTACCTCGA
>JANXYE010000286.1 GCA_025350285.1 Chloroflexota bacterium | reverse complement strand
GATCTTCAGACGGCGGAGGGCCTGGGAACGGGTTTCTGGGGTCACGGTCTCAGTATAGGATACCCCCCTACCCTATGCAAGCCCTTGACGCATGGGATTTTCGGGGACGCCGGAGCCCGTGAGTCGCAAAAGCCGCTCCGTATCCGTCGCGGCTAGGATTGCCGCGTGAGGTGGGCCGACCAACGACCGATGCCTCATAGCCGCGAGTGATAACGAGCGGTCAAGTGTTCAAGTCGGACCTGGCCCGGTGGCCCCCGATTTCGAGACACCGCAAGCAACGAGCCATCAGAGATTGGACCGCTCCGTACCCGTCGCGACTGGGATTGGAATCGCGAATCAAGAGGCACGCACGCGGCAATCCTGGCCGCGAGTGCGAACGAGCGGTTCGTTTACGCCCGTGCCACGCCCGACGCACGCCCAAAGCTGACGGCCACCCGTGCTCCCTCAGCGCGTACGGCGGCGGGCGGATAGGCTATTGGAAGCCAATCTCCGGACCAAAACGTGATCCGTCTCTACTGGAAACCCGCGCTCATCGTTCTTGTCCTGCTCGGGGTCGCCGGGCTGGCACTGCTGCTATTTAAGCAGGTGAACCTTGAGAATTTCATCTCTGCCGTCGGGTACCCTGGCCTATTCATCATCGTCTTTGCCGAAACCGGGTTGCTCATCGGCTTCTTCCTCCCGGGCGACACGCTGTTGATCACCACGGGGCTGCTCTGCGAACGCGGGAAGCTCCAGATTGCGGACCAGAATGGCCTGTGGTTCGTTATCCCGGTCTTGATTGTTGCCGCCGTCCTCGGCGACTTCGTCGGCTACCAAATCGGCCGGAAGGCCGGTCCCCGGCTCTATGCCCGGGAAGGATCACGCTGGTTCAAGAAGGACCACCTCGAGCGGGCGAAGGCGTTCTACGACAAGCGAGGCGGGATCACGATCGTCGTTGCTCGGTTCTTGGCCTTCATCCGCACGTTCGCTCCGACGGTAGCCGGGGCAGCGGGCATGCCATACGCGAAGTTCGCCATGTACAACATCACCGGCGGCGTGCTCTGGGTGCTGACGATGACCCTGCTGGGGTACTTCGTCGGCAAGGCCGTTGATAACATCGATGCGTATTTCACGGTGCTCATCCTCACCATGGTTGGGCTGTCCGTGCTGCCGGCCGCCATTCATCTGCTGCGCGAACGGCGTGCCGCCCGGCGCAAGCGCGCGGCCTAACCGGCCGACGGCCGCAGCTCGTCCAGCACGCCGAGCCAGTCGCTACCAGCCGCGGGTGGCGAGCAGTTCCTTTTCGGGGAGGCTGCTGACGCTGATGCCGCGCATCGCCGCGCCAAGGTCGGTGCTGACGCGGGCGATGACTTCCGCGTCCATGTAGTGCGTGGTGGCTTCGACGATCGCCTTCGCGAACTTCGCCGGATTGTCGGACTTGAAGATGCCGGAACCGACGAACACACCGTCGGCACCGAGGCGCATCATGAGGGCGGCGTCGGAGGGCGTGGCGATGCCACCAGCGGCGAAGTTTACGACCGGGAGGCGACCCTCCCGCTTGACCTGCTTGACGAGTTCCACGGGCGCGCCGAGTTCCTTGGCGCAGGTATAAAGCTCGTCTTCGGACATGGTCTGGATGCGGCGGATCTCGTCCTGGACGGTGCGCATGTGGCGCACGGCCTCAACGATATCGCCCGTACCGGCTTCACCCTTCGTGCGGATCATCGCGGCGCCTTCACTGATCCGGCGAAGGGCCTCGCCGAGGTTTCGGCAACCGCAAACGAATGGCACCATGAAGCCGTGCTTGTCGATGTGGTGAGCTTCATCGGCCGGCGTGAGCACTTCGGACTCATCGATGTAGTCGATACCGAGCGCCTGGAGCACATCCGCCTCAACGAAGTGGCCAATACGCGCCTTCGCCATTACGGGGATGGTAACGGCGGCGATGATCCCGCGGATCATCGAGGGATCGCTCATGCGGGCGACGCCGCCATCGCGGCGGATGTCGGCGGGGACGCGTTCGAGTGCCATGACCGCGCAGGCGCCGGCCTCTTCGGCAATGCGCGCGTGCTCGGGCGTCACGACATCCATGATGACGCCGCCTTTCAGCATCTGCGCCAGCCCGACTTTTACGGCCCAGGTCCCCGTCTGCGGCATGTCCGAACTCCTGTCCCACGGTTGGTTATCGACCCATGGTAGGCGAGCGTTGCCGAACCGGGTAGCGCGACGGGCGCCGGCGCCGGGGTGGGCGCCCAGAGGGTTAGAAGCGCCTTGAGTACGTGCTCTCTCAAAGACCGCTCCTTCCAGTCGCGGCTAGGATGGGAGTTGCGGGCTGCCCGGTGGCGAACGCCGCGGAATCCTAGCCGCGAGTGGCGAACGAGCGGTCCATTCACGCCCGTGGCATCTCTGAGTCGCCGTACAAATCTGACGGCATCGTAGCCCGATTGCCGGGCCAGAATCAGTAGCCCGGCGGCCGGCGGAAGCCGCCGAGCACCTCGCTCGCGAGGCGGGCGAAGGCCAGT